>CAJOQA010000292.1 GCA_905236465.1 uncultured Treponema sp. | reverse complement strand
TGAACCTGCCTCCTATGTTTCAAAACCTACTCAAAGAAACTTTAGAGTTGTACAAAAAGCAATGTCTCCAACTACAGGTTTCTGAAAAAACATCTGCATCCGGCATACAGGCACGGGAGATAACATAAGTATCCCCTACTTAGCAAACAAAGCCTTTATCAGATCCTTTACCGAAGAAACCGCTACAGCTCCTCCTTCTTTTTCTGGTGCCACAATAAGGGAAAATCCCATTTCCTTAGCGGTCTTCACCCTCTGTTTAAGTTTTGTTACAGGTCTAATTTCACCAGCAAGGCTAAGCTCACCTACCACAAGGGCTTTTTCTGGCAGGGCCATGTCTGTTCTTGCAGAGTAAAGAGCCGCGGCTAATGCAGCGTCAATAGCACTTTCCGTAAGCCTGGCCCCTCCGGCAACATTTATGTATAAATCCTGGTCGCTGAACTTAAGGCCTGCCCGCTTTTCAAGTACTGCCGCCACACGGCTCACCCTAGCTGAATCTATACGATCTGAATAGACCCTGTTAACAGCAGCCTTAGCAGGTACGGTTAAAGCCTGAATTTCAACCACAAAGACGCGGCTTCCTTCAAAAACTGGAACACAGGCAACCCCAGCAGGAGTCCCTCCTTCCCGCCTAGTTAAAAAGAGTGAGCTAGGGTCAGCTACGCATTTAAGTCCTTCTGCTTCCATCTCAAAAATCCCCAGCTCGTCTATAGAACCAAACCTGTTCTTCATTGCCCTTAAGAAACGAACTTCATCGTTGCTACGCTCAAAAGAAATTACAGTATCAACCATGTGCTCTAAGCTCTTAGGGCCTGCAATCATGCCGTCCTTTGTAACATGGGCAGTCATAAAAAGAACGCTATCCCTTTCTTTTACCCAAGCAATAAGTTCATTGGCACAGTATGTAAGTTGATTTACAGTGCCTGGAACAAGACCTGCCTGTGCTGAGTATACAGTTTGGATAGAATCAATTATTACAACTGTAGGATTCACCGCATCCAAGGCATCTAAAATATCTTCTAAGCGAAGTGTACAAAGAATTTCAACACTGTCAGTTTTTAAGCCCAGCCTAACAGACCGCCCCTTTATCTGGCTAGCAGACTCTTCACCAGAAACATAAAGTATCTTTGCACCAAAAGAAAGCATAAGGGCAGCTGTCTGAATTAAAAGCGTAGATTTTCCGATGCCAGGTTCCCCTCCAATTAAAACAGCAGACCTTTTAGTAGCACCTCCTCCTAAAACCCTGTCAAACTCAGCGTTGCCTGTTGTAATCCTGCCTTCCCCTTGAATAGAAATTTTTGCAAGGGGAACTGGCTTAACTTTAGTTGCCAATCCTGCCTTGTTTAGCTGAGGGCTTGCTGCATTTGGATCTACAATACATTCTTCAAGAGTGTTCCATTCACCACATGAAGGGCATCTTCCAAGCCAACCTGGCTGACTGTAGCCACAGCTTGAACACTTGTAAACAATAGAACCTTTTTTTTTCATAAACTTCTCCTATTTATTCTGCTATTCCATCAAAAGTTTTTTTACCTTCTTTTTCTATTTTTATAAAAACACGGTTAGGGAGACAAGCTGCCCATTGTCCCTCCTGCGATATTTTTGCAGAAGATATGCAAGTTTTGTTGGGGCAGGGGGAATCAACAAAAAAAGCTTTTTCCCCTTCAATCTGAATTAAAGAAATTCCCAAAGTCCCCTGAATTTTATAAAGACCATTTTCCTTTAGCGGATATATGTAAGTATCTTTTTTACCCCCACTTTCTGCATTTATTATAAGTAAGTTTCTTCCATTAACTGCTTTGTTTTTTTGTAGTGCAATAAAAGAGACAGCAACAAAAGAAGTGCAGATTGCAAGGGTTACAAAATCAAATATTTTTAATTTACGCGAAATCATCAGCCTTCATACAAATAAGCAGGGTATCGCATAGTAGCTGACTTTGTAAGTGACAAGGCTTCTTTTAATTCTGATAAGGGAGAGATAGGAGAAAAAGTTCCCTTTAACATCTTTATCAGATTTTTCTTAGGCTTCTTTCTTATGTCCTTAACATCCGCCTTAAAGTCTTTTGAACCGAATTCCTTTTCCTTCAGAAAATCCACTGCATCGTCAAAAGTCAGTATTTCATCTACAAGCCCCTTTTCTTTTGCTTGTAACGCTGTGTAGATGCGACCGTCAGCAAGTTCCCTTGTCTTGTCTAAGTCTAACTTCCTGCTTTCTGCAACTATAGAGACAAACTGATTGTAACATTCGTCCGCTACAGCTTGCATGATTGCCCTATGTTCGTCTGTAGTTGGAATATCAACGCTACCCATAATCTTATTTTTTCCTGCATGAATCGTTTCACTTTTAATTCCGTGCTTAGAAAGCAGGGCTGTCAAATCAATAAAACGGTTTGCAATTACGCCTATTGACCCTGTAAGTGTGTTGCGGTTTGCTATAATTTTATCAGCTGCACAACCAGTGTAATAGCCACCAGAAGCTGCTAAGCTTGCAAAGTATGCGTATACTGGTCGTTTCGTTTCTTCCTTATATTTTTTTAGTGCCAGATACATTTCATCTGATTGGTAAACGCTACCTCCAGGCGAATTGATATACAACATAAGGGCTACATTTTTTTTATCATCCGTCAACTTTTCAAGACTTTCCAAAAGCCATTCCTGCTGGTAAAGCTCGCCCTTTTCTTCAATAATACCTTCTATAAAAAACTTAGCAATATATTTTCCCATATAATTCTCCTGACTTTTTCTTCTTGTAATTCCCCTATTATTGCGTAAAAAAAGAGAATTTACAAGAGCAAGATTCACCCTTCAGGTGCCCTTGAATATTATCAGTAAAAATCCTATATTGACATCTATGCGTTTTTCAGATAAATCCAGCCTTGACATGACAAAGGGGGAGCCCTTTAAACTGTTAATTGTCTATTCAATTCCTATACTTTTAGGAAATATCTTTCAGCAGCTTTACAACATGTGCGACACTATAATAGTCGGCCGCTTTTTAGGTCCCGATGCCCTTGCTGCTGTAGGAAATACCGGCCCCATGAATTTTTTAATACTTGGCTTTTTATATGGAATGACTAGCGGCTTTGCTGTAATAACCGCGCAAAAATTTGGAGCTAAAGACAAGGAAGGGCTTAAGCAGTCCGTTGCCGTAAATATAGTCCTAAACATAAGTACAGGGCTCCTCATAACACTGATTTCCTGCCTGCTTACAATGCCCCTCTTGCGCTTAATCAATACTCCTGAAAAAATTATCGACCAGTCCTTTAGCTACATATTTGTAATCTTCTTGGGAATTCCTGCTGCTGTTTTATACAACGGCTGCTCCTGCGTACTACGGTCTGTTGGGGACAGCAAAACACCCCTCTACTTTCTTATAGTATCATCATTCCTGAATATAGCATTAGATGTAGTTTTCATCTATTTCTTCCATACAGGAGTAGGGGGAGCTGCCTGGGCCACTGTCATAGCCCAAGCTGTCAGCGGACTGCTTTCCCTTTTATGGATTATAATAAAATATCCTGAATTACACGTAAACCGCAGGCACTTTTCCTTTTCCTCATATTTTGTCATAAAGCATCTGTCTATTGGTGCTAACATGGGCTTTCAATTCAGCATAACGGCAATTGGAACCGTAGTCCTACAGGGAGCCTTAAACAAGTTCGGCCCCATAAAGATAGCCTCCTTTACTGCCGCGCAAAAAGTTGAACAGCTTGTAACTGTCGCCGCCGGAGTTATGGGTATAACAATGGCAAACTACGGAGGACAAAATCTTGGGGCAGGCCGCATTGACCGCATAAAAGAAGGTGTGAACAAGGCAATCGTAATAAGTACCAGCTTTGCTGTAGTGGCGGCTGTTCTAGCTTGGATTTTCAAAGATCAGATGGTAAGTCTCTTTTTGGACAGCAAAAAAATGTCAGGGCAAGAATGGCAAGAAATCCTAAGCGCAGCCGGCACCTACTTGCATATATGCTCTGTATTCTTCCCCGTACTCTTTTCTATTTTTGTATACAGGAATATTTTGCAAAGTATAGGGCATGGCTTTTGGCCCCTTATGGGCGGAGTTTTTGAACTTTTCGCCAGATCCATAGCGGCATATACCTTACCATCCCTTATTGGCTATGCGGGAATATGCGCGGCTGAACCCCTAGCCTGGTTTAGTGCCGCCCTTCCTTTAGCAATAGCCTATTATGTAACAATAAAAAAGCTGCCTGCTTTCGCAGACAGCCGGTGGGAGGCAAAGTAATAAACAAATCTTATCTTACTGCAACCATTTTTTCTGTGTAATTAATGCTTGGGTCAAAGAAAACCAATACATCCTTTGCAAAGTCTTCGTCAATCTGGCTACGGTAAGCAGAGATTTCAGCAATGTAATTCAAGGTTGAATGGGGGGTGTTGTTATTGCGGACTTTTGTTGTTCCCGCGTTGTACATGGCAAGGGCCGCAACATCATTTCCCGCAGTTTCAAGGCAGTAGTTCAAGTGTGAAAGCCCGTAGTGTGCTGATGTCTTTGGATCATAGAACTGCTCGTCTGTAAGCTTTGGAAAAGACTTGTCATTCAACTGAAAAAGCCCCTTATCAACAGAACCATTTTTATTTGTGTGTGTTGCAGTAGCCTTAAATTTGCTTTCTGTGTGTGCAAGGGCAAATGCTAAGGATAAAGGAATATTGAATTCCTCAGCAGCATCCAAAATGGCAATAGTTGTCTTGCGATCGCCTGTCACCTGATAGTAAAAGCCTTCAACAGCGGCCCTGGTCTGTGGCTGCCTGTAAAGCATAAGGCCAATGTCCTGAATGTTGCTTGCATTTGCAGCTTTTTCATCATCATCTTCCCTGTAAGTGTAAGCATAAACCTCTTCATTGGAAAGGGGATTTTCATCGCTCACCTTTACATCTTCTGTTGCTCCCCCCTGCTGATATCCAGTTTCTGGCAAAAAGTAATAAATGGAAGCACAAATCGAAATAAAAAACAAACTAAAGGCAATAGTCCCCAAGAGTAAATTTTTTACCGCAGTCTTCTGAGCCTGCTCATAGTAGTCAAAACTTTCTGTAATCATTAAATTCTCCTTAAACTCTCAAAAAGACGAAAGAAGTATAAGCAAAATATATAGAGATTTTTCTTTTAATGCAAGAGATTTTAGTGTTTTTTTATTGAAAATAATGCACTTTTTTGACAAATTCTGCATTTTTCGCAAAAGTTGCTGGACTTATTTGAGTTTTTGGATATTTCATCTGCACACAAGAGCCCCTGAAACAAGTTCAGGGTGACGGCATTTATGGGCAGCAGGAAAAACTCCAATTTTTCCTGCTGCCCTTTATTTTTCAAACTATTAAGTTAATTTTTTTTCTAAGATACTTGACATTTTATAAAAAATGGAGTAATTTAATATCAGCTTGTAAATAAGCTGATAAACTCTCTCCGATGTCCAGGAAACTGGACGGTAGAGGTCTTGAGTGGCGTTGCTGCTTAGGACCTCTATTTTTTTTGCCTTGATTTTATAATCGCTATTCCATATAATTGCCTTATGAGTGTCATAGATAACGCAGTTGATAATATTCTTGAATCTTACAATAAATACGGTGGAATCAATCTTGGAAAAGCCTCAGTCTTTCCTAATCGTGAAAATGTTATAGCAGTCCTCCACGACCTTAAGTGTCTAGCTTTTCCTGGCTTTCGTGTAGCAGAAGAACTTGATCATGAAACCCTGCGCTTTATAACGGGAGAAAGAGTCAATAGAATAGTCTCTATGCTTACTAGGGAAATAAAAAAAGCCCTTGAATATGTGGTTCAAGATTCATCTGTGCAGGACAGGCACTGCCTAAAGCTAGCGGAACAGGCGAGTATTGCCCTTATAGAAGAGATTCCTGAAATCCGCAGAAAAATAGGTTTGGATGTTCAGGCTGCCGTTGTAGGGGATCCTGCCGCTAAGTCTACGGAAGAGGTGATTGTTTCATACCCCTGTCTAGATGCAATCCTTACCTACCGAATAGCTCATTTTCTTTCTATAAATGGTATACCTGTAATTCCACGGATTATGAGTGAACACGCTCATGGAAAAACAGGAATAGATATAAATCCTGGGGCCCAAATAGGGGAACGTTTTTTTATTGATCACGGAACGGGTGTTGTTATTGGAGAAACCTGTGTCATTGGTGACAATGTAAAGATTTACCAAGGGGTAACACTGGGGGCCTTAAGCGTAAAAAAAGAGCTGCAGGATAAAAAGCGGCATCCTACTATAGAAGATAATGTTACGATTTACGCTAATGCCACGATTCTTGGCGGGCAGACTGTAATAGGTAAGGGGTGCACTATTGGAGGAAATACCTGGGTTACTAGGTCTATTCCCCCTGGAACCCTCTTTACACAGGCAGGAAACTAGGAATTGCAGTTGATGAAAAAAAATACTATGAAAAATTCGCTTTTCTGCTTGACATATTTGTTAGAATTTATTATAGTTTTTGAACGTATTGACTACATGCTCTTGTAGCTCAGTCGGTAGAGCACATCGTTGGTAACGATGAGGTCAGCGGTCCGATTCCGCTCGGGAGCTTATTTAATTTAATGAAGGAGTTATATAATGGCAAGCAAGAAAAAGACAGCCGTTGAAATTATAGCTTTGCAGTGTACTGAATGTAAGCGTAAGAATTATACAACATACAAGAACCGCAAGAATATTTCCGGTAAGCTTGAAAAGAATAAGTATTGTCCATTCTGTCGCAAAGAAATTTTGCACAAAGAAACAAAGGCTAAATAATAATTTTTGCTTTTTGTCTGGGGAATCCCCAGTAAAAATATAAAGGTCAGTAGCTCAGTTGGTAGAGTCCCGGTCTCCAAAACCGGTTGTCGCGGGTTCGAGTCCTGCCTGGCCTGAAAAAAATATAAAAAAATATATATGAGGTTGGGAAATGAAAAAGATTATTCAATTTTGCAGGGAATGTATCAATGAACTCAAAAAGGTTTCCTGGCCTTCACGCAGTGAAGTTGTTGCTTCTGTAAAAGTTGTTCTTATTTCTACTATCTTTATTGCCGTTGCTCTTGGAATTCTTGATTGGGCCTTCATGAGAGGTCTTCGTCTTATTTTTGCATAAGGTATTCACATGGCTAAGTGTTGGTATATTCTTCAAACTTTTGCAGGACACGAACAAAAAGTTGAGCGTGAGATTCGCCAGAGACTTGAAGATGGCGAGCTTGATTCAAATGTAATCACTGACTTAAAAGTCCCTATGGAAGAGATAGAGGAAAGTCACAACGGTAAAAAGAAAATCAAAAAGTCACTTCTTCTTCCTGGATACGTAATGTTGCAGATGGATTTGCCCCGTGAAGGTTGGAAGTCTATTTGTAATGCTATCCGTCACGTTCCTAGTGTCAGCGGTTTTGTTGGTACTGGTAGCCAGGAATGTCCCCGTCCTATTTCTTCTGATGAAGCAAAGAATATTTTCCAGACAACTGGAGAAATTAAAGGCGAAAGAACCGTTCGCGTTAAGCAGTCTTATGAAGTGGGCGACCATGTTAAGATTATTGACGGTCCCTTTGGAACCTTTAGTGGCGAAATTGAAAAGATTGATACAGAAAAGAATAAGCTTCATGTTAATGTTAAAATCTTTGGTCGCTTAACACCTGTTGAACTTGATTTCTCTCAGGTAGAAAAAGAGTAAAAAAACAAGTCTCCGTTTTTACGGATAACTTGAATTGGGAGGGATGCAAGTCCGTTGGACAAAGGCAGCCCGTTAAGAAGATTCATTCATGGACTTCTACACCAAAACAAGGAGATATATTATGGCCGGAAAAAAAATAACTGCTGTTATTAAGTTACAGTGCCCCGCTGGTGCTGCTACTCCTGCCCCACCAATTGGTCCTGCTCTTGGACCTCACGGCGTTTCTGCACCAAAATTCGTTCAGGAATTTAACGCAAGAACAGCAAAGATGGAAAAGGGACTTATAATCCCTGTAGTTATCACTGTATATCAGGATAAGTCTTACACATTTATTCTTAAGACTCCTCCTGCAGCTGTTCTTATCAAGAAGGCAGCTGGTCTTCAGAAGGGTTCTGGAAATCCTTTACGCAACAAGGTTGGTAAGATTTCCCAAAAAGCAATTGAGGATATTGCTAAGCAGAAACTCCCTGACCTCAACGCAAATGACCTTGAGGCAGCAAAGAAAATCATCGCCGGTACTGCTCGCAGCATGGGCGTAGAAGTGGAGGCTAACTAATGAAGCACGGTAAGAAATACAACGAAGCCCTTAAGAAGTATGATGCGGCAAAGAAATATGGCGTTGCAGAAGCGTGTAAGTTGGTCAAAGAACTTCATTATGTAAAGTTTGATGAAACTGTTGAGCTTTCTGTTTCTGTACATCTTGAAAAGAACCAGACTGTACGTGATACTTTGGTATTCCCACATCAGTTTACTGGCGAAAAGCGTGTTTTGGTTTTCTGTAAGGAAGATCGTGTAAAGGAAGCTTTGGATGCCGGTGCAACTTATGCAGGTTCAACTGAGTATATTGATAAGGTAAAGGGTGGCTGGACAGACTTCGATGTTGCTGTTGCTACTCCTGATATGATGAAGGATGTTGGTCGTTTAGGTATGGTTTTGGGTCGCAAGGGTCTTATGCCTAACCCAAAGACAGGAACTGTTACCCCAAATATCGCTCAGGCTGTTGCAGAACTCAAGAAGGGACGCACAGAATTCCGTGCAGACAAGGGTGGCGTAATTCATATTCCAGTAGGAAAAGTTTCTATGGCTGATTCTGATACAGCAGAGAATATTACAGCTTTCCTTTCTGAACTTAACCGCAAGAAGCCAGCTGATGCAAAATCAGGTTTTGTACGCTCTGTTTCTTTGAGCTCAACAATGGGTCCTGGCGTGTGGATTGACTACAAGGAGGAAGCATAATGGCTGTTAGAGCTAAACAACTTCAGCCTGCTAAGACAGCAGCTATTGAAGAAGCAAAAAAGACACTTTCTGAGTATGACAACTATGTGTTTATCAACTATCGTGGTCTTACTGTAGAGCAGATTACAAAGCTCCGTCATTCACTTCGTGAGCATGATTCAGTTCTTAAGGTTTTTAAGAACAACTTTGCCCGTGTTGCTTTTGACGAGTTGAAGAATGATCAGGTTGCAACTTATCTTTCTGGCCCAACTGCTATAACCCTCATTAAGGGTGAAGCTAACGAGGCGGCAAAGGTTCTTTTTGACTTTGCAAAAGAAGCTCCTGCACTTGAAGTAAAGGGTGCATGGGTTGATAACGAGTTGTATGATGCAGCTAAAATCGAAGCATTTGCAAAACTGCCTGGAAAGAAGCAGCTTATCGCAATGCTTATGTCTACAATCAACGGCCCTGCTCGTCAGCTTGCCGCTACATTGCAGGCTTACGTGGAAAAGTTGCAGAAAGAAGGTGGCGCACCTGCTGAGGCAGCCCCTGCAGAAGCAGCTCCCGCTAACTAAGTTATTAAAACTGCGGTCAGGCTTCAACGTGCTGATTACTGTCCGCAGATGCCGTAAGCAGAGTTTAGGGAACAGTTTGTTTCTTTCTGCTCGGTTATTAAATAAGCCTTATAAAGGCTGGGCCTAAAATGGCCAGGAGAAGACAATTATGGCACTTTCAAATGATGAAATCTTAGACGCAATCGCTAATATGACAGTTCAGCAGGCAGCTGATTTGGTAAAAGCAATGGAAGAAAAGTTCGGCGTTTCTGCTGCAGCTCCTGTTGCTGTTGCTGCTGGTCCTGCTGCACCTGCTGCTGAAGAGCAGACAGAGTTCACAGTAACTCTTGAGTCTTTTGATGCTGCAAAGAAGATTGCAGTTATCAAGGCTGTTCGTGCTGCTACAGGCCTCGGACTTGGCGAAGCAAAAGCTCTTGTTGAAGGAGCTCCAAAGGTTGTTAAAGAGAACGTTTCTAAGGCTGATGCTGATAAGCTCATTGCTGACATTGAAGCAGCTGGCGGAAAGGCAAGCAAGAAATAACTTTGACTACTATAGATTTTTGTTGCTTACATATTGAGTTTTAATTCACAGCTTCAGATTTAGGGTATAAATATATACCAAATCTGAAGCTTTAACCGTCTTTAAAGAAGTCTTCTTCAAGTGACGGCTTGTAGAAACGGGTTGAAAGGCCCCGCTTTAAGGGCACTGGTTCTTGTGCTGAGCAAAGTTTTTGCTTGTAGCGGCTCCGGTGTACCGCTTTCCATACCGACGAGGAAAACAAATGTTCGCGAAGAGCAAAAATATTGTACGCCAGTATATCGGAAAAGACATAAAAGATTTCTGGGAAATTCCTGATTTAATCGACATTCAAACATCTTCATACGAAGAATTCATTCAAAAGCAAAGAATAGACAAGGGAGAAAAGCCTTTAAGCCAGGGCTTGCAGGAAGTTTTTGAGACAACCTTCCCCATTACAAGCCAAAGTGGTTCTATGGTCCTTGAATTTGACCGCTATGAACTAGATGAAAAAAATATAAAATTTTCTGAGCTTGAGTGCAAAAAGAAGGGGCTTTCATATTCAGTTCCCCTAAAGGCTTTTATCAGCTTGGTTTTTCAAGATACAGGTACAATCCTCCAGAAAGAAATTTACATGGGCGATATTCCCCTTATGACCGACCGTGGCACTTTCATTATTAATGGTGCTGAGCGCGTAGTCGTAAGCCAAATTCACCGTTCTCCTGGAGTTATCTTTAAGCATGAAAAGGGTGTTTATTCTAGCCGCATTATCCCTTACCGTGGTTCGTGGCTTGAATTCGAAATTGATCAGAAGAAGAACCTTGTTTATGCAAAAATTGACCGCAAGAAAAAGATTCTTGGAACAGTTTTCCTTCGTGCATTAGGTTATACAACTCGTGAAATGATTATCAACTGTTTCTATAAAACAGAGACAGTAAAGGTTTCAGATAATGAAGAAGAAAGGGAGTCTTTGGTTAATAGGGTTCTTTCAAGCCCTGTTAAGATTACTGATGAGAATGGGGAAGAAAAGGTTCTTTTCCGCGCTGGTGAAGAACTTCATTTGCATGACTTGGATGATCTTGTTACAAACAAGGTCCAGGAAATCAATGTAATTCTCTTTAATGCTCGTCAGCATAAGAATAAAAAGGAAGAACTTAACCCTTCTCTTAACAGCAGGATGATTATCAACTGTTTTGAGCGTGAAGAAATCATTGTTTCAAAAGAGGGGGGAGAAGAGCTCCTTGATGAAAACGGAGAACTTAGCAAGACATACTGCCTTAGGAAGGTTTATTCTATTATACAGACTCAGGAACCTCTTTCTGATGAAGCAGCAGAAAAAGAGATAACTGGAATCTTCTTTAATCCAAAGCGGTATGACTTAGGTCGTGTAGGACGCTACAAGCTGAACAAGGCCTTTGATTATGAGGACCAGAACACTGATAACACTGTTTTGACTCAGGAAGACATAATCAACACAATGAAGCGTCTTATAGAAGTTTACATTGGCGATCAGTCTCTTGATGATCAGGACCACCTTGGAAACCGCCGTGTCCGTTCAGTTGGTGAGCTTTTGACTAACCAGTTTAAGTCTGCCTTTGCCCGTATGGAACGCACAGCAAAAGAACGCATGAACCAGAAGGAAAAGGAACGTGAAACCTTAAAGCCCCAGGATCTTATTGCAATTAAACCGATAGTTTCTGGTCTTAAGGAATTCTTTGGTTCTTCACAGTTGTCTCAGTTCATGGATCAGTGTAACCCCCTTAGCGAGCTTACACACAAGCGTCGTCTTAACGCTTTAGGTCCTGGTGGTCTTTCTCGTGACAGGGCTGGCTTTGAAGTTCGCGACGTTCACTACACACACTATGGCCGTATGTGTCCTATTGAGACACCTGAAGGTCCTAACATCGGTTTGATTGTTTCTCTTGCTATTTTTACAAAGGTAAACGAGTACGGTTTCCTTGAAGAGCCATACCGCCGTGTTGTTGACGGAAAGGCAACAGAGCAAGTTGATTACTTAACTGCAACAGATGAAGATAAATACTATGTTGGTCAGGTAACAGAGGGTATGCACGAAGATGGTTCATTCCCCACTGACCTTGTTTCTTGTCGCCATCAGGGTAACTATACAAGTAGAAGCGCTAAGGATATCCAGTATATGGATGTTTCTCCACGTCAGGTTATTTCTGTTTCCGCTTCTTTGGTTCCCTTCCTTGAGCACGATGACGCTAACCGCGCTTTGATGGGTTGTAACATGCAGCGCCAAGCTGTTCCCCTTGTATTCCCAGAGCCACCGCATGTTGGTACTGGTATGGAAGCAAGGACCGCTTACGATTCAGGTGTCCTGGTAAAGGCAAAGAGAGCCGGTGAAGTTGTTTGGGTTGAAAGTACTTTAGTAAAGGTTAAGCCGGACGGAGCTGCTCCAGGCGAATTGGACGAGTACCCCTTGCTCAAGTACCAGAAGACTAACTCTGATACCTGTAACCACCAGCGTCCTACAGTTCAGGTAGGCGAAAGAGTTGAAGCAGGTTCAGTTATAGCTGACGGTCCTGCAACATTTAACGGTGAGCTGGCATTGGGCCGCAACATTCTTGTAGGCTTTGTTCCTTGGAATGGATTCAACTATGAGGATGCCGTTCTTATCAGCCAGAGGGTTGTAAAAGAAGATATGTATACTTCAATACATATCCATGAGTTCCAAACTGAAGTCCGTGATACAAAACTTGGACCTGAGCGTATTACCCGCGATGTTCCAAACCAGAGCGAAAAGAAGTTAGACAGACTTGACTCTGAAGGTATTGTTCACATTGGTGCTAAAGTTCGCGATGGAGATATCCTTGTTGGTAAGGTAACTCCAAAGAGCGATACTGAAAACACCCCTGAGTTTAAGCTTTTGAACTCTATCTTTGGTGAAAAGGCAAAAGAAGTCCGCGATACATCCCTTAAGTTGCCACATGGTGTTGAGGGTGTTGTAATTGATGTACAGCGTCTTAAGAGAAGTGAAGGCGATGAATTGAACCCTGGTGTAAGCGAACTTGTTAAGGTTGTTATTGCAGACAAGAGAAAACTCCGTGTTGGCGATAAGATGGCTGGACGTCACGGTAACAAGGGGGTTGTTGCCCGTATTCTTCCTGTTGAGGACATGCCTTACCTTGAAGACGGTACTCCTCTTGATGTTTGTTTGAATCCGCTTGGTGTTCCTTCCCGTATGAATATCGGGCAGATTATGGAAAGCGAATTGGGAAGGGCCGGTCAGGTTCTTAACGAATGGTATAATTCACCTGCATTTCAGACTCCTTCACAGGAGCAGATTGCAGAAAAACTGAAGGAAGCAGGTCTTTCACCTGACTGTAAGCAGATTGTTCATGACGGATTTACCGGTGAACCTTTTGTCAACCCCATTTTCGTTGGTGTAATCTACTTTATGAAGCTGCACCACTTGGTTGATGACAAGATGCACGCTCGCTCAACAGGACCTTATTCACTTGTTACACAGCAGCCATTAGGCGGTAAGGCTCAATTTGGTGGTCAGCGTCTTGGTGAAATGGAAGTTTGGGCACTTGAAGCTTACGGAGCGGCAAATACTTTACAGGAAATGATGACAATCAAATCCGATGATATGAATGGCCGTTCAAAAGTTTACGAGGCTATAGTAAAGGGTGACCCATCTACTCCTATTGGTGTTCCTGAATCCTTTAACGTATTGGTACAGGAACTTCGTGGTTTGGCTTTGGACTTTACTATTTATGATGACAAGGGCAAGCAGATTGCTCTTACTGAACGTGATCAAGAACTGATTGATAAAGCAAGTCAGGGTTTTGAGAAGGAGAAAGAGAATGCGTGATATACAGGATTTTGCCAGCCTTAAGATAAAACTTGCCTCGCCGGAGAATATCCGTGCCTGGTCATACGGCGAAGTTAAGAAGCCGGAAACGATCAATTACCGCACATTACGTCCTGAGAGGGACGGCCTCTTCTGCGAGCGTATCTTTGGTACAACTAAGGAATGGGAATGTTACTGCGGTAAGTTTAAGTCTGTCCGCTATAAGGGCGTTATCTGTGATCGCTGTGGAGTTGAAGTTACCCACTTTAAGGTCCGCCGTGAGCGCACCGGTCACATTGAGCTTGCTGCCCCTGTAGCCCATATTTGGTACTATAACTCTGTGCCAAGCCGCCTTGGACTTTTGCTTGATGTAAAGGTTGTGGACTTGCGCTCTGTTCTCTACTATGAAAAGTACATTGTTATTGATCCGGGTGATACGACTTATAAAAAGAATGATTTGCTTACTGAAGAAGATTATAACAAGCTGCAGGAACGTGGTGGAACTTTTACTGCCGGTATGGGTGCAGAAGCTATAAAGACCCTTCTTGAAAACCTTGATCTTGAGGCTTTAAGGGATGAGCTTCGCAATAAGATGAAGGAAAAGGGTACTAAGGTTGATAAGCGTACTCTTAAGAGAATTGAAATTGTGGAAAGTTTCATCTCTTCCGGTAACAAGGCATCTTGGATGATCCTTGACGTGATTCCAGTTATTCCTCCAGATTTACGCCCCATGGTTCAGTTAGAAGGCGGACGCTTTGCAACCTCTGATCTTAACGACCTTTATCGCCGTGTGATTAACCGCAATAACCGCCTTAAGAAGTTGCAAGGACTTTCTGCTCCCGATATCATTATCCGCAACGAGAAGCGTATGTTGCAGGAATCCGTGGACTCACTTTTTGATAACGGAAAGAGAAAGCAGAAGGTTATAAAAGGTCCTTCTAGTCGCCCACTCAAGTCAATTTCTGATATGCTCAAGGGTAAGCAGGGCCGCTTCCGCCAGAACCTTTTGGGTAAGCGCGTTGACTATTCAGGTCGTTCTGTAATTGTTGTTGGTCCTGAACTGAAGCTTTGGCAGTGTGGTCTTCCAGAGAAGATGGCTATGGAGCTTTTTAAGCCCTTCATTATGAAGAAGCTTGTTGACAAGGGAATTGCCGCAAATATAAAGAAGGCAAAGGAACGTGTAGAAGCGGAAGACCGCGAGGTTTACGAAATTCTTGACGAGGTTGTCCGCGAGCACCCCGTTATGCTTAACCGTGCTCCTACCTTGCACCGTCTTGGTATTCAGGCCTTTGAGCCGGTTCTTGTAAGCGGAAAGGCCCTTAAGTTGCATCCTCTTGCATGTAAGGCTTTTAACGCTGACTTTGACGGCGACCAGATGGCTATTCACGTGCCTCTAACTCAGGCTGCCCAGATGGAATGTTGGAACCTTATGCTTAGTGCCCGCAACCTGCTCGACCCTGCAAACGGAAACACAATTGTTTATCCTTCACAGGACATGGTTTTGGGAATCTACTATATGACTTCCATAAAACCTGATGCAAAGGGAACAGGCAAATTCTTTAGCGATGTTGATGAAGTCCGCATGGCAGCTTCAAGCGGTGCTATTGAATGGCAGGCAGAAATAAAGATTCACAAGTGTGAGCTTGGAAAATGTATCCACAATGACAGTGATGTAGATAATAAGTATGTTATGACTTCTGCCGGTCGCTTAGCCTTTAATGAAGCTATGCCTGCTGAAGTTGACTACTATAATGAAAGACTGGATGATAAGTCTTTGCGCAGGATGATTGAGGATGTGTATCACAACGATCAGTCATCTGACAAGGCCATGAGGACTATGCTTTCTGCTGATTATGGTTTTGAGCACTATTCAGCAGAGGCTTTGGAAAAGGTTTTTGTTGATGCTGATGCTGTTAAGAAAATAAGTCACATCTACAACAAGAAGACTTTGATGTCTGCCGATGAGGCTGCCCGTCTTGTTACAACATTGTTTACCAATGATAGGTCTTGGCTTACTATTCAGATGCTTGATGCCATTAAGGCTGTAGGCTACAAGAACGCAACCTTCTACGGTGCAACTCTTTCTATGGACGATATCCTTGTTCCTGATGCAAAGAAGGAAATGGTTGACGCCGCTAACAAAGAAGTAGAGCAGATTGTTAATCAGTGGACAAGGGGTGCCATTACAGAAACTGAGCGTTATAACCGGTCAACTGAAGTTTGGGGCCGCACTAACGAAAAGCTTACAGACATAATGTTTGAAAACCTTGCAAATGACAAGAATGGCTTTAACACCATCTATATGATGGCAAAGTCCGGTGCCCGTGGTTCTAAGAAACAGATTTCTCAGCTGGCCGCAATGCGCGGACTTATGCAGAAACCTAACGGAGACATTATTGAGTTGCCTATCCGTGCAAACTTCAAGGAAGGTCTTTCCGTTATTGAATTCTTCATTTCCACAAACGGTGCCCGTAAGGGTCTTTCTGATACAGCTCTTAAAACTGCTGACGCTGGTTACATGACCCGCCGTCTTGTTGATGTTGCTCAGAATGTTGTTGTAAATGAAGAGGACTGCGGTACCATTAACGGTATTGATTATGCTGCAATAAAAGAAGGTGATGAGGTTAAGGTTCCACTTTCTAAGAGAATTGAGGGACACTTTACTATTGAACGTGTTCTTGACCCTGTTACCGGTGAACTTCTTGCAGATGTTAATACTTACATAGACGAGGCTTTGGCTGAAAAGATTGATAAGGCTGGTGTTGAAAAGGTAAAAATCCGCACAGTTCTTACTTGTGAAAGCAAATACGGTATCTGTGTAAAGTGTTACGGCAAGGATCTTGCCCGCAACAAGATTGTTGAGATTGGTGAAGCAGTAGGTACTATTGCCGCCCAGTCAATCGGACAGCCTGGTACCCAGCTTACTTTGCGTACATTCCATACTGGTGGTGCTGCTGAAAAGGCAAGTGAGGACAACCATATTACAATGAAGTACCCCGTTTACATTCAGTCTGTAAAGGGAACTCACGTAGAAAAAGAAAATGGTGACTGGCTCTTTACCCGCCGTGGTTCAATGGTTGTTACCAAACTCTTTAAGGCTTATCCTTTTGCTGATGGAGATGAAGTTGTTGTTGCAAACGAAGCCCGTGTCCGCAAAGGCAATGTACTTGTTAAGCAGGGGGGCAATGAGGTTACAGCTGATGAAAACGGCCGTATCATCATCAACAACAATACAATCTACCTTGTAAGCAATGACCAAAAGGTTGAGATAGCAAACGGTTCAACTATTTACAAGCCTTTTGTAAACGGTTCTTGTGTTGCTGATGAAAACACGATTGAAGGTTCAAACGGAGAAATCTGGGTTGGTGAATATGACCTCTTTAGTGAGCCAATTATTGCAGAAGTTTCTGGCTACGTTCACTATGAAGATATTATTCCAGAGCAGACTCTTGATGAGCACACAGACCCACAGACAAAGAAGGTTGAGCGCCGCATAAGCGACCTGCACCTTGATATAAAGCAGCCCCGTATTCTTATTACAGATGAAGCTGGTAGAATGTTGGGTTCTTATCACCTTCCTGCAGGAGCTGTTCTTGCTAGTGAGCTTGAAGACAAGATGTTTGTTAATGCAGGCTTTACCCTTGCAAAACTTGCAAAGGCTGCCGCAAAGGCAAATGATATTACTTTGGGTCTTCCCCGTGTATCTGAATTGTTTGAGGCTAGAATCCCCAAGAACCCAGCTGTTATTGCAAAAATTACCGGAACTGTAAAGTTTGGTAAGGTTGTAAAGGGTAAGAGAACTGTTATTGTAGAAGATGAATATGGTAAAGAATACCAGCATCTTGTTCCAATGACAAAGCGCCTGCTTGTCCGTGATGGTGACCACGTGGAAGCTGGCGAGAAACTTTGTGACGGTTCAGTAGACGCACACGATGTTCTTGCTGTTTTGGGTGAAGATGCTCTGCAGAACTTCCTTATGGACGAGATTCAGTCAGTTTACCGGGCTCAGAACGTAGATATAAACGACAAGCACATCGGTACAATTATCCGCCAGATGCTTAAGAAAGTAACTGTAAAATCTGTAGGAGATACAAAGTTCTTCTATGGAGAGCAGATAGACAAGTACCGCTTTGCTGAAGAAAATAACCGCATTGTAGATGCTGGTGGACAGCCTGCTATTGCTCAACCTATGTTCCAGGGAATTACAAAGGCAGCTTTGGCAACAGATTCCTTTATTTCTGCTTCTTCATTCCAGGAAACAACCCGTGTTCTTACAAGTGCAGCAATTAAGGGTGAATGTGATGAGCTTCGTGGCTTGAAGGAAAATGTTATCATTGGTCACATGATTCCAGCTGGTACAGGTATGAGACAATATCACAAGATTAAGTTGTCTGATGCCTCTAATGCTGACCTTGACGCAAAGATGAATGAGATTCTTGAGTTGCGCCGTCAGGAAAGGGAAGCAATGCAAGCTGAAGAGATTTCTAGCGGTGAAGCGGATCCTTCAGACGTTGACTAAAAAAATCTACTAGATTTGGGCTTTGGGGCTTGACCTGAAGCCTTGAATCTAGTACAATAACTAAACTTATTTGTATTTTGTCCGAGGTGCTGCTCGGCGTTATATAGGAGAAAAGGCCGATGCCTACAATTAATCAGTTAATTCGTAAAGGTCGTCATTCAGCTGCAAACAGAACTAAGGCCCCCGCACTTGAGTCCTGCCCACAGAAACGCGGTGTTTGTACCCGTGTTATGACAATGACACCAAAGAAACCGAACTCAGCTCTTCGTAAGATTGCTCGTGTTCGCTTAAGCAATGGAATTGAAGTTACTGCTTATATTCCCGGAGAAGGACATAACCTTCAGGAACACTCTGTTGTTCTTATCCGCGGTGGTCGTGTAAAGGACCTTCCTGGTGTACGCTACCACATTATCCGCGGTACAAAAGATACCCTTGGCGTTGAAGGACGCAAGCGTGCTCGTTCAAAGTACGGTGCAAAGAAGCCAAAGGCATAATTTTTAGGAGGTTAGACAACTATGGGAAGACATAAGAAGTCAGTTAATCGTCCGATTGTGCCGGATGAAAAATATAATAGTCCTGTTATTTCAAAGTTCGTAACACGCATGATGATAGATGGTAAAAAGTCTATCTGTACAAAGATTATGTACGAAGCTTTGGATAAACTTAAAACAAAGACCGACAAGGATCCTTTGGAAGTATTCCTGAAGGCTCTTGACAATGTTAAGCCTGTTGTAGAAGTAAAGAGCCGCCGTGTTGGTGGTGCTACATATCAGGTGCCTATCGAAATCCGTGAAGGTCGCCGTGAGGCACTTGCAATGAGATGGATGATAGCAGCAGCCCGTGGTCGCTCTGGTCACGGAATGGCTGAAACTCTTGCAGCTGAACTCTTCGATGCTTATAACAACACTGGATCTGCTTACAAGAAGAAGGAAGATACACACAAGATGGCAGAAGCAAACAAGGCTTTTGCTCACTACCGCTGGTAGAAAAGGGACCCCGCCTAAAAAGGTGGGGTTTTTTATTTTGGTCGCACACTAAGCTCTTGAATTCCTTCTTTTATTCCGATATAATTACCATATGCTAAACGTAGAAAATATTTTAAAGACAACAGACGCTTCTATGAAAATGGAAGGAATGGATCTTTGTGCTGGAGATTTATCTAGAATTAAGGACTGTCTTGAAGGTAAAAAAGATTTTTCTAATGCTATCGCAGAACTTGTAAAGTCATATTCTAGTCCAGTTAGGGTTTATGCTTAGAGAAGGGTACGAGTATACAGTTGACGATTATTACTGCTACCCAGGAACGTGTGTTTTAAAAAATAAACTTAATATTATGGATGCTCAGGCTTTAAATGAAGCTGAGCGTAAAATTACATCTCTTCGTATTGCCCAGGCTTTGCAAGATGGGGTTTTGGGTGACTTTGATTTTAATCATTTAAAAAAGATTCATTTTTTTTTGTTCAGTGACATCTACGAATGGGCCGGTAAAAGCAGGGTTGTAAATATTTCTAAAGAGGATATGTTTTGCAACTGCATTTACATTGCCGACCAGATGGAGATTTTATTTAATCAGTTAAAATCTGAAAACTTTCTTAAAAATTGTCAAACGCAAAAAGAGGTAGCTGACCGTCTTGCCTACTACATGGGGGAAATTAATGCCATTCATCCCTTTAGGGAAGGCAATGGAAGAACGGAACGTCTTTTTATTCAGTTTTTGGCAGAATCTTTGGGCTATGATATCCTCTTTCAAAGGGTGAACCCTGATGATATGCTTAAAGCCTGCATTGATTCCTTTAACGGGGACTATGATAGGCTAGAAAAACTGATGTTCTGTTGTTTGCAAAGAAGTACAGATTCTTCGCTTGTTTCGGCTACGTTCAACAACCGACACCAGAATGGCTGACTTTTCTCAGAATGACTATAAAATTTGTCATTTTGAGAGAAAGCGAAGAATCAATGAACGAGATATTTATCTTGCGCTCAATATGGCAATTATAAGTTAATTACCTATATGCCTCATCATGCGACGAAGTTTATCGCAAAAATCAATTGATTTGAACTTGACCTTTGTGTTTGGGTCTTCAAGTATGGAAAGGGGCATACATTCTTCTTCATAGTGCTTGCTGTCAAAGTAGGGAAGCAGTTTTGCTTTTGTTTCCTCGAATAAATCTTCTTTGTGGGCAAATAAAATTGTGCGGCTAGAAGATTTTTCAATATAAATAAAAACATCGTCTTTTTCATCTTTTGTTTTACTTTGCAAGCGGTAACAATCAATTTTTTTGTTTTCTTCATGTTTCCAATCAGTAAGGAATTCCTCAAAGACTTTTGAATCTACAAATCTTGTGTCAGCTACACACTTCATTAAAAGTGTTCCCTTGTGTATAGAAGGTGTCTTGTTTAAACTTGTAGAAAGTGTCCATACAGGTATTGGATTAAACTGCATTACACCGGTAAATCCCTTGCTTGCGTAAATCTGTGGAGCTGAAAATTTCATTAGGTTTTCAACATCTTTTGCTCTTACTGAGGATATCGGTATAACAATTCTATAGGGGACAAAAAATCCTCCTAAATCTGTAAGTACTGTAACAGCACATGTTATGTTTTTGTCATATAATTTTTCAATTGCTTTTGAAAACAATACGAAGGGACTTCCGTCTAACTTTTTGCAAGCAAATAAATTTTCATCTAGCTTTTGCCCAATGTCAAAAACATCAAAATCCCAATTGCTATTAAAAGAAGAGTCTGCCTTATTTTTTAGAGATGATTTCATTGTAACAAGTAATTGAAATACTGTACTGTCTAAGAAATCATCATCATCAATGCCTTGTATGCTTGCTACTTTTTGAGTTTCTTTTTTTATTCTGCTTCTAGTGCTTAAAAAGGTATCAACCCATTTGGGGGCATTTTCACATTCTTCTTCAATAACTTGTATGTAGTCAAGGTATTCGTCAAATCGTTTTTGGGCGGTTTCTTCAGTTGGAATGACGCAGGTATCAGGAAGATCAACATTAATGCGAGGAAGAAATAAATCATTTTGATTTATTTCTTCCGTATTGTCGGGCTGTGTATTTGAAAGGTTCCCGTATTTTACCCAGATGTGGCAAACAGAAACCAGCTTTGCGTAAAGACTAATAAGTTGTGCGTAATCCTTAGCAGAAGTGATTTCTATTGAAAATAGTTCAATTTCCTTTGGAAAGTCAATATTTTTTCCTAATTTAATCTCTTTTATAATTTCAATTGGAAAAAAAGTAGTGAAAAGTGACCCGCTTTTTTTATTCACGTAGTCACGTAATTCAGAAAACTCGGGTGTTTGTACATCGTAAACGTTATAGCCATAATACTTTTCTATTTCTTGTCTAGAAGGTATGTATGGAGAATAGGAAATTCTCTTTTTTATAATATCTTTAGCATCAGCAGGATCTAAATTATAATAAACAACAGTATCATCATGTATGAAAAATCCTTCAACATTACAGGGGGAAAATAGTTCAGCTTTTTTGGCAAGGTTTAAAACTGCATTCTCGCTTTCAATTTTATTTTCCGGGAAGTCACGGTTGTAAATCTCCATTAGTAGTTTTGCATCTAATACTCCGTAAAAGGAGGATAGGGTTGTTGCGTAATTAAAAAAATCTTCATATATTCCAAATTCCTTATTTTTTTTAACTGCATTTAATAAGGCCTGCTCAACTTCATCTGGAATTATAAATTGCCTATTGTTATAGTCATCTTCAAAACAAAAAATAAATTTCTCTGATAATGCCCAATTGAGAGCTGTTGATAGCATATTAAAGATATCTTTTTCATCTTTACTGCCATAAACTTTTTTTAGAAGGTTATCTTTGTCTTCTTCTTCAAGTAAAAAAGAAAGAATTAAAAAAGAATCTGATAAAGGTGTAAAATCGAAAATATTTTTTATTCTCTTAAAAATTTTTTCTTTGCAAAGTGAAATAAGTTCCCCTTTGTTATAATCCTTATACTTTATATTTGTATAGCTACAATAGTTTTCTATATTAACTTTATCTTCGCTTTTTAGACAAGCTAGAAGTGTTTTATGGGTATTCCCATATATAATTAAGTTTGTATCAAATTCAACATCTTCTAATCCATTACAGACAATCATAAATCAACCTCTTTATAGTGTGTTACCTTTTTGATTTTAGCTTATATTTGCTCAAGTTTCAATATAAGAGGTTGATTTATGGACTTTTGCTTTTACTTTGTAAGTCTTACTTCAAGTAGCCTAAGAGAGCCCTGTGAATCTTTTGCTGTAAAGCGCAGCTCCTTGCGGACCAGTTTTTTCCCGCTACAAACATCGTTTACAAAATCTTTGCTTACTGGAAGCTCCAAGTCAAGCAGGGTGTCGCCCTTGCTGCCGTCATTGGTAAGGCTTCCAATTTCCTTTCCGTCGTAAGAAAGGCTTATGCTACCCTTATCACTTCCAAGTACTGTTACTACAATCTTGTATTCCTTGCCTTTTTCAAACTTTACACGGTAGCCAAACCAACCGTCATTTTCTTTTACGGTGCGGAAACTACGGTCTACGCTACTGATGTAGCCGGCCTCTGTTCCCTGGCTTTTGTAATGGTGTTCAATCTCACTTTGCTGACGACCAGGTTCAATCGCATCTAATGTTATAGCCTCAAACTTCTTTGCCCTTGTATCATCTGCTGAATTCTGTGACGGGAAGTATGTGGCGTAGCGGACGTGGTGAATGTTAAAGAAGGGCTTTAAGGTGAAACTTTCCCCCTTTTGGGATGCAGACTTTTCTGTCTTAAAGGTCAATGTCTTTGCATCGCTTGCCTTTATCCATTTTTCGGGTGAGCTTAAATCAGCTGTAATGAGGGACACATCCTTTGCGGGGTAGTTCATGTAGACAAGCTGATTGTCCACAATATCATTTGGCATAGAAGAAGTTCCTAAGTCTGCCGCAAGGACAATGGGACCGTACAGGATGCTAAAGTTACCAGATCTGTCGCGGGCTTTCCTTACATTCAGTTTCATTGGAAGGTCAACCGTAACAGACATTCCGTCTTTTATTGTACCGTAGTCCTTATAGCCGTTTCCTTCTTTTTCCTGGACCCAAGAAGGAATTCTTACTTTTAAGTTCCTGCTTTTGCTACCGGCTTTTTTTACTGTTATGACAGCCTGCTGAGTGAATGGGAAACTTGTCTGTATTTCTGCTAAAAGTCCATCTTCAGTCTGGATTGTAGAGGGAATAAAGAGATTTACGTACAGGTCTGAGTCTTCCTCCCTGGCAATAAAGCGGTTGTAGCGTTCGGGGTTTTCAAGACCAGTTCCGGTGCAGCACCACATGGCGTTTTCAAAAGAACTGTACACCTTAAAGAAACCTGGTAGCATGGAGACAAAGTAGGTCTTGCTTCCTGTCTTTGGATCTTGAGATGCCAAGATGTGGTTGTAAAGGGCAGTTTCGTAGAAGTCTGCTGTGGTAGAATCGCGGTTCCAGTCAAAGATGTGCTCGGCAAGCTCTAGCATATTGTAGCTGTTGCAGGTCTCGCAAGTGTCGCGGCCGAGCTTTTCAGAGTATTCAGGTCCGAAGTGCTCTCCTATTGAGTTACCGCCAATTGCATAGCTACGTTTTTGTGTTACGGTGTTAAAGAAGAATTCAGCTGATGTGCGGTATTCCTTTTTGCCCGTAAGCTCATAAAGGCGGGCTATTCCTAAGAATTTTGGAATCTGGGTGTTTGCATGGTAGCCTTGCAGTGCATCCCTTTCTTTCATAGTGGGGTCGATGATTTCGTGGTGAATCCAGCGTTCAGCTTCCTTAAGATACTTCTTGTCTTTTGTGATTCCGTAGAGGTCAGCAAACACCTTGCACATTCCGCCGTGCTCACAGGTAAACATTTTCTGCAGTTGCTCATCGGTCATTTTTGAAGTTCCCTTGATTGCCCAGTCGGCCATCTTTTTTACAATGTCCAAGGCATCCTTATTGCCAGTCCAAACGTAGGCATCGATAAGACCTGCATAGATTTTGTGGACCGAATACCAAGGCACCCACCAGGAAGCTAGGCTGAAGCGGTCAACCTGGAAGTTTCCGTTAGATTCAAAAACTGTGTCAAAGGGCTTGGAGGGGATGCCACCTACATAGCCATCGCTACGCTGGATTTCTTTTATGCACTTGATTGTGTAGTCAAGTTTTTCTTTGGCATCTTTATCCCCTGTCTGATAGACAAAGCCTGATAGGGCGGAAAGGTAGTGCCCTAACATATGCCCCTGAATCTGCTGGCTTTCCCAACCACCATAGGTTGAGGCTTTAGGGTGCTTGCCAAGAGCCGTGTAGGCTGGTGAGAGAAGCTTGTCAGGATTCAGCTTTAAGACATAATTCAGCCCTGTAGCTTGAGATTCCTGGAATAAAGTTTTTGATGTTAAAGTTGCTTTTTGCGAATGCATAAAAACTCCTGTTACTGTAAATGCTAGTGTAAAAATAAATATCTTTTTCATGCTTTTATAGTAACCCGACTTTTATTAAAAAGATAGTTACTGAATTCTGACTTTTTGTGCGGAAATTTGAGGTCTAGACGGCTGTTAGATGGGGAATATGGAATTTTTTATTTTTTTGTAACCTTTATCATGTAGCTGTATTTTCCTAGGGTTTGCTAGGAAATAGGTACAGAAGTGTATATGGAGTCACGGAAAATCAGGCCGGTGGTCCTAGAGATAGAGGGAAT
>CAJOQA010000291.1 GCA_905236465.1 uncultured Treponema sp. | reverse complement strand
GCTATTACTTAAAATATGATGTGGATGTTAGGGGAGAAATGGGAGAAATATGTCTAACTTGCCAAAAGTAACAAGCAAGGATGGCGGCTTAGCACAGCCCTAGAAAAAATCAGTTTACAGATTTTAGATATGGTGATATAATCACTATCAGGATAATATTAAAACTATCAGTATGAGAGGTATCTTGTGGGAACTGAAAGCAAAAGAAAGAAGTACATTCTTGCCCTTGATCAGGGAACAACCTCTTCCAGAGCAATACTCTTTAACTCTAAAGCTCAGAAAGTTGCCTGCGCGCAACAGGAATTTACCCAGTATTTTCCAGAGCCAGGTTGGGTTGAACACGATGCAGAAGAACTTTTTTTATGTCAGCTGGCAACTGCTCAAAAAGTTTTAAGAGAAAGTAAAGCTTTAGAAAATGAAGTTGCGGCAATTGGTATAACAAACCAAAGGGAAACCGTAGTTATGTGGGAAAAAGCTACAGGAAAACCCGTCCACCACGCAATAGTCTGGCAGTGCAGGCGGACTGCCCAAATGGCGCAAGACCTTATAGACAAAGGATTAAGTGATCCAATTCAAGAAAAAACAGGACTGATTCCCGATGCATATTTTTCAGGAACAAAAATAAAATGGCTTTTAGATACAATTCCAGGGCTTAGGGAAAGAGCCCAAAAGGGAGAAATCCTTGCGGGAACGATAGATACTTGGCTTGTTTGGAAACTGACAGGTGGTCGCATCCACGTTACAGACTACACGAATGCAAGCAGGACAATGCTATTTAACATCACATCGCTTGAATGGGATGAAGGCTTACTTGATATGCTGGATATCCCCCCCTGCATACTGCCCGCCGTAAGGCCATCCTCTTATATCTACGGCAAAACAGACAGGGAAGTCTGTGGCTTTGAAATTCCAATAGCTGCTTGCATTGGAGACCAGCAAGCGGCTCTTTTTGGTCAGGGGTGTTTTAAAGAAGGTGAGGTAAAAACAACGTATGGAACGGGTTGTTTTATGCTGATGAATACAGGAGACAGGCCAATATTTTCTACACATGGGCTTTTAACTACAGTTGCCATTGGCTTAGGAGACAAGGTTCAGTATGCGCTTGAAGGTTCAGTTTTTATGGGTGGGGCTACAATAAAATGGCTTAGAGACCAATTAGGTATTATAAAAACAGCTCGGGAATGTGACGAGCTTGCCCAAAGCGTTGAAACTTCAGAGGGAGTAATAATGGTACCTGCCTTTACAGGACTTGGTACCCCCTACTGGGATCCCTATGCACGAGGCTTGATAATCGGTTTAACACGAGGTGTTACCAAAGCCCACATTTGCAGGGCCACTTTGGAAGGCATTGCTTTTCAGGTAAAAGATTTGCTTTTGAGCATGAAAGAAGATGCAGGTCTTGAAATAAAGAATGTAAAAGTTGATGGAGGGGCCAGTGTCAGCGACATAATGATGCAGTTTCAGTCAGACATTCTAAACACACCTGTCTTCCGGCCTAAAAACGTAGAGACCACAGCGCTTGGGGCAGCTTTCTGCGCAGGCCTTGCAACAGGCTTTTGGGCAAGCAAGGAAGACATCCTTGACAATTGGAAAGTTGACCGGATTTTTACCCCTGATTTAGATGAAGTAGAAAACGAGAACCGTTACTGTCAGTGGAAAAAAGCAGTTGAACGTAGCAAAAACTGGAGCAACAAGTAACTAAGGAGCGAACAATGAAAGAAGAATACGATGTAGTAATAATTGGGGGAGGAATTTGCGGTGCTGCCATAGGGCGGGAGCTTAGCAAAACAAAAGCCTCTGTTTGTATCCTTGAAAAAGAAGATGATGTTTCCTGTGGCACAAGCAAAGCAAATTCAGGAATTGTACACGCAGGCTACGACCCAGAACCTGGCAGTCTTATGGCAAGGCTGAATGTCAGGGGGGCAGCCATGTACCCAGAACTTTCCAAAAAGCTCAACTTTGACTTTAAGAAAATAGGATCCCTTGTCCTTGCCTTTGACGAGGAAGGCCTAAAACTTATACAAAGGCTTTACGAGCGGGGGCTAAAAAATGGCGTTCCCGACATGACCATCTTAACCGCTGAGCAGGCAAAGTCTTTAGAAGCAAATTTAAATGAGAATGTAAAAGGGGCCCTCTTTGCAAAGTCGGCAGGTATAGTTTCTCCCTATCAGGCAGCCTGGGCATTTGCTGAAAGTGCTGTTATAAACGGACTTGAATTCTTTAGGGACACAATGGTGCACTCAATAAAAAAAGAGGGAAATACTTTTACCCTTCAAACAAGCCGTGGAAGTATCAAGGCACAGTATGTAGTAAATGCAGCAGGACTTGAAGCTGATAAAATAAGTAGGATGGCAGGAGCAAGAGACTTTACCATTGTGCAGCGTCGCGGTGAATACTGCCTTTTAGACAACAAATGTTCTTCTCTTGCAAACCACGTGCTTTTTCAAACACCAGGTCCCCTAGGAAAAGGAGTTCTTGTAACACAGACTGTAGATGGCAACATACTGATTGGTCCCAGCGCAGACTCAGTAAATGACGATGAATTAGGCTACACAGGAACATCTGCAAAAGCGCAAGAACTAATCCTAAAACAAGCCTCCCTTTCTGTAACAGACATACCCCGCCGAAACATAATCAATTCATTTGCAGGTCTCCGTGCCATTGCCTATGAAGCAGACAAGACTACAGGTCAGCTCAAAGCAATCAATGACTTTATAATAGAAGAAGATGCCACTGTTCCCTCTTTTATAAACGTAGCAGGCATTTGCTCCCCCGGACTTACAGCTGCCCCCGCCATTGCAGAAGAAGTTGTAAGTATTCTTAAAAAAGCAGGTCTGAATGCAGAGGCAAAATCAAACTTTATAGAAGAAAGACCAGGCATTCCATCTTTTAAGAGCTCAGATTTAAAAGAAAAAGAAGAGCTCATCAAAAAGGACAAGAGATATGGCCAGATAATCTGCCGGTGCGAGATGATTACTGAAGGTGAAATCGTTGCCGCAATACATTCCCCCTTAGGAGCCGTTGACCTTGACGGTGTAAAAAGAAGGACCAGAGCAGGCATGGGCAGGTGCCAGGCAGGTTTCTGCTCGCCAAGAGTAACAGAAATCTTAAGCAGGGAACTAAAAATTCCAATGGTAAGCGTTACCAAACGAGGCGGGACCTCTTACATATTAGACAGCAAGACCCGCCCCACAGTAAGCGATGTTGCCACTAAGAAAAATCAAGAAGACTAAGAAAAAAGAAGAAAAAGGAGCAGAATTTTATGGAAGAAAAGATATACGATTCAGTTATAGTAGGCGGAGGGCCGGCAGGTCTTGCGGCAGCAATAGCTGCAAAAAACAAGGGCTTAAAAGAAGTTTTAGTTCTAGAGCGGGACAACCGCCCTGGTGGAATACTCCTGCAGTGCATACACAACGGTTTTGGCTTGCACTACTTTGGGCAAGAGCTTACGGGCCCTGAATATGCCGGCCGTTTTGTAAAGCAGGCAGAAGAAGCTAAGGTCAACATAAAAACAGATACAATGGTCTTATCTGTACAAAAGGCGGAAAAAGAAGGGGGCTACCACACAGTTTCTGCAATAAATTCAAGTGACGGCCTTATGCTCTTAAAAACAAAGACAGTTATTTTAGCAACGGGCTGTCGTGAACGCACAAGAGGAGCCCTTGTAATCCCTGGAACAAGGCCAGCTGGTATTTTTACAGCAGGAAGTGCCCAGCGCTTTGTAAATATAGATGGCTACTTACCTGGCAAAAAAGTAGTAATACTAGGTTCAGGGGACATAGGCTTGATTATGGCCCGCCGCCTTACATTGGAAGGAGCTGAAGTAAAGGCTGTTTGCGAAATAATGAACTGTCCTGCAGGTCTTGCCCGCAACATGACACAGTGTCTAGAAAACTTTAATATTCCCCTGCACCTGTCCACAACGATAGTAAAAATTCACGGAAAAGACAGGGTAACAGGAGTTACTATAGCAAAGGTAGATGATCACAGGAAAGCTATTGCCCAAACAGAAGAATACATTGAATGTGATACAGTGCTTTTAAGCGTGGGATTAATTCCAGAAAATGAAGTCAGCATTGGGACTGGGGTTGCCCTAGACGGAATAACATCTGGTCCTGTTGTAAACCAGCAGATGGAAACTTCAGTAGCGGGAATTTTTGCTTGCGGAAACAGCGTTCATGTGCACGACTTAGTTGACTACGTAACACAAGAAAGCCTGCTTGCGGGGGAATGTGCGGCAGCTTATGCGCAGGGGAAGGAGCTTCCTGCAAAAAGCGTGCTT
>CAJOQA010000290.1 GCA_905236465.1 uncultured Treponema sp. | reverse complement strand
TTAAAAAGAGGGACAATATTTTTTTTGTTCACTAAATTTCCAAGCCCATTAGTGTTAAGCCTGACAGGAAGTTTGTATTCTTTTTTTACAAAGGCAGCAGTTTCAAGCAACCGGTCCAAAGCTTCTGTAGGTTCACCATAGCCACAAAAGACAATTTCCCTATAAGAGGATATATCAATTTTTGCAAAAGCAGCCACTACTTCTTCAAAGGAAGGTTCGTGCTCAAGCCACAGGGGGTCAGTTTCGTCATAAACATGATCTGCATTCTGCCTGATACAAAATGTGCAAGAGCACGGGCATTTATTTGTTAAGTTTACATAAAGACCTGAATGTACAGGATACAAAATTGTCATTGCTTTCATAGCTCCCTATTATAAGCCTTATTCATATTGCATTTCAAGCCACTTGAACAGTATACTAGATTTATCTATGGAAGATTTATTTGCAAGGTTAAACAGCGAACAGTTAGAATCCGTTCAAACAACAGAAGGCCCAGTCCGCCTGATTGCAGGAGCTGGAACAGGTAAAACAAAAGCCCTTATAAGTCGCTACTGCTATCTGGTGCAAGAATTAGGAATAAGCCCCAAGAATATTCTCTGCGTTACCTTTACAAACCGTGCCGCCGCAGAGATGAAGGCCAGGATCCGCAAAGTTCTTGGAGATAATGATTTAGGCTTGATCTGCACCTTTCATGCCTTCTGCACAATGCTTTTGCACGAAGATGCCCACGTGTTGAATTTTCCACAAAACTTTATAATTCTAGACAAAGAGGATTGGCGTAGCATTATGCTCCGTATATTTGCGGATATGGGGCTGACCCTGAAAGAAACGACAGTCCAACAAAAAATAGATGAGGTCCTTGAAGCAAAAAAAATGCAGGCAGACACCTACATCAATTACATCTACAAGCTGAACAACGAAGAACTAAAAGAAAAATTCCAGAACCCAAAAGTGAAACTTGACCGCAACCAGGAGATTTTCCTTAGATTTTTGTACGAACAAAAAAAATGCTTTGGTCTAGACTTCAACGACCTGATAAACTTTGCAACATATATCTTAGAAAATTTTCCCCAAGTCAGGGAAAAGTGGCAAGAAAAAATGCAGTACATTATGGTTGATGAATTTCAAGATGTGTCTGCAAAACAGTTTCGCATAGCTGAAATCCTTAGCGCAAAGCATAAGAACCTTTTTATAGTGGGAGACTCTGACCAAACAATATATTCCTGGAGAGGTAGCCATGTAAAGATGCTTTTGGACTTTGACAAAAAGTTTCCAGGCACAAAAACAATAGTGCTAAATAAAAACTATAGGTCAACCCCTCAGATTCTAGAAGTGGCAAACGCTTTAATCAGCAAAAATACAGTCCGCTACCCAAAAGATTTAATTGCCATAAAAGCTGACGGCAAAAAGCCAGTCTACTTTCATGCTGCAGAAGAAAAAAAAGAAGCTGAATGGATTTGTAAAAAAATAAAAAAAATAGTAGGCGGCTCTTCAAAAAAAGAACTTTCGTCTATCGCAGTTTTATACCGTGCCCACTACCAGTCTCGTTTTCTAGAAGAGGCCTTTATAAAAAATGACATTCCCTACCGCATACTTTCTGGAATGGAATTCTACGGCCGCAGGGAAATAAAAGATTCAATCTGCTACTTACGAATGCTCACCTCTGCAGACGACATTTCCTTTTACAGGACAATAAACACTCCGTCAAGAAAAATCGGTAGCAAAAAAATTGCGGCCATAAAAGACTTTGCAGAAAAAAATGCCTGTCCTGCTTACCAGGCACTAAAAAGCCTGTTGAAGGAAGAGACTGGTATTTTTAAAGGAACAGGAGCTGCAGCCTATATACAAGCGATAGAACAGTCCCGCCTTTTACTAGAAATCAAATCTCGCCCCAAGGGTGTAAGTTTTTTAGGTAATGTTTTTCAAACTTTACTTGACCTTTCAGGCTATGAAGCATTTTTGCGCACAGAAGCGGATGAAGACCGGCTTGCCAACTTAGCAGAATTTAAAAGAAGCGTAAACGATGCTGGTTTTGACGATGACGCAAGTCTAGAAGATTTTTTAAACCATATAGCACTGTTTACAGATTTAGACAGGGAAGAAAAAGCCCAAACAGTAAAACTTATGACTATCCATGCCGCAAAGGGGATGGAATTTAAAACTCTTTTTATTTGCGGAATGAATGAAGGAATTTTTCCGAGTAGAAAAGTTCAAACGTTAGAAGATATGGAAGAGGAACGCCGCATTGCCTACGTAGCTTTTACGCGGGCAAAAGATTTACTTTTCATCAGCGACAGCGAAGGCCACACAAATGACGGACTGTTCAAATATCCTAGCCGCTTTATACTTGATGCCAACTTAGAAAACTTTGATTTAGAGGGAAAATTAGACACTTCCCTTCTTGAACAAACAAAAAAACTTCTTGACTATGACGAAAAACGTTTAGAATCAATGAAAACCCAATTTGCAAAAGGCGATGTCGTCATGCATCCGGCCTTCGGCAAAGGGGTAATAAGCCTGGTAAACACAAAAGCCGCCTGTTACACAATAAAATTTGACTCTTTGTCAACAGAACGTAGCATTCAGTTTACGGCAAAGCTAACAAAGGTTTGACCTAGCGCAAGAATTCCGCTATACTGATTTTATGTACGAATACCAAATAGAAGGTGGATTTCCAATAAAGGGGACTATAAAGGCAAGTGGTAACAAAAACGCAGCCCTGCCCTGTATTGCAGCCACATTACTTACAAAAGAAACCGTTATCCTCCATAATATCCCGGAAATAGAAGATACAAACGTGATGCTTGCCATCGTAAAAGCCCTGGGAGCAAAAGTTGAGAAACTAAAAGATCATACTTGGAAAATTACGGCGGATGAGATTACCCGCAGCGATATTCCCCAAGACCTGATAAAAAAGATTAGGGCATCGATTCTTTTTGCAGGGCCCCTTTTAGCCCGCACAGGAAAAGCGATAATGCTACCCCCAGGGGGAGATGTTATAGGTCGTCGCCGCCTGGACACCCATTTTTTAGCCCTTACTGAACTTGGAGGGCGTGTTACAGTAACAAACAAATTTGAATTTACAGCAAATAAACTTGTTGGAACAGAAATATTCTTAGATGAAACTTCGGTAACCGCAACAGAAAACGCTGTAATGGCAGCTGTTATAGCAGAAGGCAGAACAGAAATTACAAATGCCGCCTCTGAACCTCATGTACAAGACTTGTGCCGTATGCTGAATTCAATGGGGGCAAAAATAAGCGGAATTGGCTCCAACATACTTATAATCGATGGTGTTAAAAAACTTTCCGGCACAGAGTTCTCAATTGGTCCTGATTTTATGGAAATCGGTTCCTTTATAGGACTTGCTGCTGCAACAAGGGGTTCTATAACTATAACAGGTGTAAACGCAAAAGACCTGCGCCCGCTTAAGATTTCCTTTAACAAACTTGGCATTCGGTGGGATATAGAAGGTGACGCACTGACTGTTTCCCCTGACCAAGAAATGAAGGTCAATTCCGATTTGGGAGGAATGATTCCAAAAATTGACGACAGCCCCTGGCCTGGTTTCCCACCAGACTTAACTTCAATAATGACTGTAATTGCAACCCAAGTAGAAGGAACAGTCCTTATTTTTGAAAAGATGTTTGAAAGCAGGATGTTCTTTGTAGACAAATTAATCAGTATGGGAGCAAGAATAACCCTTTGCGACCCCCACAGAGCCGTTGTGTCAGGTCCTTGCACACTACACGGCGACCACTTGGTTTCACCTGATGTTAGGGCTGGTATGGCCATGGTTATTGCAGCAATGACAGCCCATGGTGAAAGTAGGATAAGCAACGTTTATCAGATTGAAAGGGGGTATGAGCACTTAGTTGAACGGCTTCAAAAACTAGGAGCCCATATAGAAAGGGTAGAAGTAAACTAAAGCCACAGGCCTGCTTGCCTATCGACAGGCAGGCTTGTTTCGGGACATACCCACTCTACATGGGAACTTTTTCAAAGGTCTATTTTTTCCTGGAAATAAATATAACAGAAAGAATAGCAAGAAGAATTATATACACAATCGCAGAGACCGCAATTCCACTAATTCCACACATACCAACAATTACATAGTTTACGGTATCAAACACATACATAACTATTTCTAAGCCAATATAAGTTATTACACTAAAGAGAGGGATAAGGAAAAGCCATCTGAATTTAAAAAGCCCCTTAGAACCTTCTATTCGGTAATTCCAACCAAGAACAGCTGCAAAAACAAATATTATCAAGAGCATTAAAGGATACATAACGCGGCTTACCAGACTCTTTAGGAAAATCTCAGAAGAAAATCCATAATTGCTTGCCCTAGACAAAAATCTATGAAGAGACAAAAGATTCATCCGCTCAGCTCCAGCAGAAGCATCTTGAATTATCAAAAAATCACTGTAGGGCATTGGAAGGATCAGGTAGCGGAGTTCCTCACTTTTATCTTCATCTTCGGTTACTATTTCATTTTCACCAATCTTCATAAAACCTGCTGACTTAGCGATTTCTTCAGGAATTCCTGTCTGGCTGTAACTAAAAATCGGGCCTGTAGCAAGTCCTTTTGTTTGGCGGTCTACAGCTTGCAGTTTTATAAAAGGAACTGACTTCCAGTCTTCTTTTATCCGCAACCCTGACTTGACTTCTTCGCTATCAGTAGGCAGTGCTGTTACTTTTGCAATGGGAACATACATTTTCTTTACAAAATTTCCTTCCCTATCAAAATCAATAACAGTAAAATCATCAAGGTAACGAACAGAAGTTACACCTTCCTTCATATCCATTATGCCTTCTATAAAATATACACTTCGAGAGCCATCGTCATTCAGCAAAGAAAAATGTATATCTTTAGCATTTGCCCTCTGCTTTATATCGTCAGTTTCATCAATAAAGAAACTTTCATTCTTTACATTCCTTTCTGCCTGTGCTAAGAAATTTACAATCTCAGGGTCAGCGGCATGGGCTACAGAAGATTTTGAAAGTGCAAGAAACTTATAATAAGCTTCAAGATTATCCTTTCTTACAAGAGCGTCATAAGCTTCTTTCTTTTTTCGAAAGTATTCATTTTCTTCCTTTGTATCTTCTCCTCTTGGTTCCTTAAGCTTTTCCCATGCGGAATTTGCAAGAGCGTTCGCTTCGTTAAGCCTTATTTCTTCTCCGTTTCCATTTTCTATAGCATTTATGGCAAGAGCTGCCCAAAAGTGAGAGTTAAACCATTCTTCCCTAAGGGCACAATCCTTTGAAGATTTTAGAAGAAAATCCACAGTGTAATTGCTCATGTAAGAATCTGTCTCGTCTATAACAGGATTTACATTTTTTTTATCCCCTGAGTAGTTACGGTTGTTATGGTGCATCTCAAGTTCATCTTTCACTTCTTTAAAAACATCTATAGCCCTTTCATCTTTGGGTGCAATTGCCACTGCTTTTTTAGCATATTGATATGCAACTTCGGGTTCATATTTGGTATTTATAAAGTAATCGGCCTTTTTTAAGGCTATTTCTAGTTCTGTAGGAGCCCGTTTCATTGAAGTAATAAAAGAACTTACAATTGGATGAAAAATTTCTGCATTCAGCATAAGAAACAGAAGCAAGCCTATAGAAATGAACATTACATTCCTATAGCGTTCTAGCATTGCAGCGGAAAAGCGGTTGCGGGAATTCTCTGTATTTTTACGCCAGTTGACAGAACAAGCTACTGTAAATCCGCTTATAAAAATAGCAGGCAAAGTTGTTAAGAACCAAAGGAGTGCCCTGTTAAAGCGGAATAAGCCCTTTACTCCCACCACAAGTTCGGGAAGCGGAATAAAAAGAGACAGTATAAGGCAGCCGATAAAAATGAGGACTGTGTATATAGCAAGTATAATAACTATTTTTTTCATTAATAATTCTCCCCAAAGTTATCTTCTAGAGCCTGAGAATCGAAATCACCTTTTCTTCTAATGTCAATTATGAAACCTAAGCTTGTAAAAACAATAAAAAGAAATACATTACATATAGATACAAAAGGATTTACTAAAAATGGAAGTCCTCCAAAAAGATCCGTAAAGAATTTTTGGGGGAGGGAAAAAATTGTTCCTGTATAACATTCTATATTAAAAGTGAAAACGGCAAGGGCAAAACAGATAATCATAAGAACATTTACTAGTCTCCAAGATGAAATGTGCCTTAAACCCGCGACAGAAAGTAGGGCTAGGGCAATAGTCAAAAAGTTAATCCACTGTAAAGTTCCAGCAAAAAAAGCTGCTCTTGCAAGATTTAACAAAATGAGGGCTTTTTTTGCTATATACGAAATTCTACTATTCATTTCTACTGTTTTCTTTATAAGGGGATCTGAAAAATCTGAATTTGAAGATAATTTTAAGTTGTTAAATGTATAAATGTTGTCATTATTTTTGCAAAGACCTGTAGCAACATTTAATTCACTAACCTTTGAATAGTACCAGATCTGATCACCGCTAGCAGAATCTTCTCCTGTAGTGCGAAAGTAACCGGGCGAAAGTTCTGTTACAGACTTTTGAAAATTAATAGTCGTGGGCTTTTCTAAGAATCTCTTTTCTAAAGTAAAATCAATGGGCACTAAAATAAGCCAAGAAAGTGCATACAGGGCAACATAAACAAGGAGGGGGAGCCAAGACCTAGAAGAATGCCGTATTAGGTAAAAAACCATGAGGGCATTACTAAGCATAAAAATTACAGGCGCAAAAAGGAATATGCCTCTCTTAAAATATATGGCGTTAAAGGAAATACCCAAACCTTGCCCTGCAACAAGATGTGTACATAATTTATAAACAGTAAAAATTACCGCACATCCCAAGGTTCCAACAATCATTACTACAATATAGTAGAGAATTAAATTTATAGCTGTTATCAGCGGACTTTTATTTGAATTCATTTGTCTTATAGGATAGCACTAAAATGCTTTAAAAACAATACAGAATAACATTTTTAGAGGTCCACTAAAAGACTCCAAAAGATTTCCACCTGAATTCACTTGAAATACACCAGTTAGACACAAGTTTTCCACAGGATGCCACTTTTACACAAGCATAAAAACAAGAATCCGGTATGTAAATTCAATTATTGTTTGAAAATACAAGGGGTAAAGGTTCTTTTTGCATAACTCTTTATAATATAAGGATTTATATAAAATTTTCTAAAATTTTAAGAAATTTGCAAATAGGGATTTTCTAAAAATTCAAGAATTCACCAGAATTCTTCAAGAAATTCCCAAGTTTTCCACAGAAATTTCACAATTTTCCAAAAGTTTTCCACAGGAAATTCAATATCGGATATAAAATAAAAATCTTTAAATAAAAAAAACTCCTTGCGGATATGCAAGGAGCGCTAAAAAAATTACACTTTAACCTAAGAAAACATGACCTTGTTGGTCTATTGCAAGTATGGACTTGCAGTCAGAACAACGGAAACGTCCACTTTTTGAAGCCTTCAGTTTTCGAGAACAAACGGGGCAACTGAAAACTTTTGGGAAAATGGAATTCTCAACCTTGGATCCTTTTTTAAAGAAACTTACAGAATCCTCAAAAGAATCTTTTATATTGAAGAATTGGCTAAATCCTAAAAGTTGAAAAACTTCATAAACCTTTGGCTGTATACTAAGAAGGACAATGTCGCCTCCATTTTGTTTTACCAATTTTAAAAATGCCGTAAAGGAACCAATTCCTGTTGAAGATACATAATTAAGCCCTGAACAGTTAAAAATAAGGTTAACAAAACCTGCATTTACAACTTTTGTCACCTGCTTCTGAAAATAGACAGAATTGTATGTGTCTATATACCCGTTCAAGTACATTGTTAAACACTTGTCCACATCTTCAACTTTATCAAGGCTCATTTTTAAACTATCATCTTTTTCATCATCAAAACCAGGGACAAGTTCGTTATTATTTGCCATACTCCTCCGCCTGTATTCTGGAATACCAGTAATCAGCTTTACATTTTATCTTATTATAGCTTATAACAATTTTACAAAATTTCAAGCTATTAGTCAAGAAAATGCTAAAATCTCTACAAAAATAACCAATTTACGGGGCCCAACCACAATCAATATTTAGTAAGACACCGTTTAATTCTTTATTCTGAATTAGGTGGATAACTTCTTTTGCAACGAGTTTTTTATCAACAAACACCTTTTCTTCTGGTGGATTATTCATAAAACCTGGGAGAATTGCATTACAAGTTATTCCTTTACTTCTATATTCGGAAGAAACAGACTTAACAATAACAGAAAGCCCTGTTTTTGCACCTGCATAAGCAGCATTGCTCTTGTAAGCCCTAACACTTTCTGTTCTGGTTCCTCCAAAAAGTACTATTCTTCCCCATTTTCTTGGAACCATACCTGAAAGGGCTGAAGACACAAGCATACCTGGCAGGGCATAGTCACACAAAGCAAGTTTCTTCCAATCTGCAGAATCAGTCGAATCTAGACTCTTGCGGACAAAAGGTCCATAGCAGACAACGAGTATATCAGTTTCCCTGACTTTTTCTTCAACATCAGAAAAGGAAACGTCAAAATCAGCCTCAAAGTCTGTTTGAATAAAAGGAAGATTACCGCTATACGTTCTACCGGTAACAGTCACTGAAGCGCCTTCTGCCGCTAAAAGACTGGCAATTTCCAGTCCCACACGGGAAGTCCCCCCTATAACAAGGGCATTTTTACCAGAAAAGTCAAGTAAAGCCATACAGAATACAACTATTTCTGGCGGTAAGATTTTATTTCGGCTTCAGGAAGTCCTGACAATTTAATTATTTGCGAAACAGAAAAACCCATTTCCAGTGCATTTTTAATAAATTTAATCTCTGTTTCAGTTTTTCCCAGCTCTTTCCCCTGTTTTATACCTTCTGCAAGACCTTCCTCACGGGCTTCTTTTCTAAGGCCTTCTCTGTCAGAAAACCTGTCCCTTTCATAAATTTCCTGCCTGTATTGAGCAATCCACAAATCCCTGTCTGAACTGATTGAAGATAATGACTTCTGTGCCTGCATAAGACCTGCCTCCTTATTTGTAAGATAGTGTATCATATCCTTTTTTAGGATTTTTGGGTAGACATAGAAAAAAGGCTCTTTTTTATTCCCAAAAGTGTTGTATAATAACCTTAGGGGAATGCTAACGGGGTATGATGGTGGAAGAAAAAGAGAAAAATAGTTCGGAAAGATTGCTGGCTTACCTGTCTCCGAGAACAGCTTGGGCCCTTGCTGTGGGAACAAGCATTGGTTGGGGGTCATTTGTAGTCACTGGCAATACATACTTGCTCCGTGCAGGGCCAACAGGCAGTATCCTAGGCCTTCTGATAGGGGCACTGGTAATGCTGATTATATGTCATAGCTACCATTATATGATGAATTCAGATTCAGATGCGGGCGGTGTCTATACTTATACAAAGAAAACCCTTGGGCCTGACTGTGGATTTTTAAGCGCGTGGTTCTTGGGGCTCACCTACTTGGCAATGTTTTGGGCCAATGTCACTAGCCTTCCCCTCTTTGCCAGGTACTTTATAGGAGATGTGTTTCGTTTCGGCAGGCTTTATTCCCTCTTTGGAAACGAAGTTTATCTTGGAGAAGCCCTGCTTACGGGTTTTGTGATACTTCTTACAGGATTACTATGCAGTAGGAGCAAAAAGGGCAGTGCTCGCTTTGCGCTAGTTTTGGTCATAATCTTTACCGTGACCATAGCGGTCTGTTTTGCGTCAGCTTTCTGCCTGCACAAAAGCAGCAGTTTCTCTTTTGCTCCCGCCTTCTTACCAAATAAGAGTGCGCTTTCTAGCATAATCTTTATTGCTGTAATTTCCCCCTGGGCCTTCATCGGCTTTGAGAGCATATCACATTCTATAGAAGCTTTCTCATTTTCTTCCCGTAAGTCCTTTGCTATTTTGTGTTCGGCTGTCATTACAGCAGCAGTGCTGTACATTTTTGTAATCCTGCTTTCAATTTCTGCCTACCCGCCAGAATATAAGACTTGGCTTGACTACATCAAAAATTTAGATAAAATTCAGGGAATAAAGGCATTGCCACCCTTCTATGCAGCGGAGCATTACCTGGGAAGAACAGGCATTTTCCTGCTAATGCTAGCCCTCTTTGCCCTTATCGTGACTAGCCTGATTGGAAACATGGTTGCTTTGAGTCGCCTAGTCTATGCGGTGTCAAAAGATAATGTAATTTCCCTTAAATTTTCAAAGCTAAACAAAGCCCACATTCCTTCAAATGCTGTTTGGGCTATAACTGTAATTTCCTTACTAGCCCCCTTCATTGGTCGCACTGCTATAGGGTGGATCGTGGATGTTACCACTATAGGAGCCACAATCATCTACGGATTTCTTTCCTACTCAACATGGAAAAGTGCAAGACTAGAAAAAAATAACAAGGACTCTCTTATAGGACTTTTAGGTCTTGTTTTAATGATAATCTTTGGAGTCTTCCTGGTAGTTCCCACACCGGTTTCGGAGAATACGATTACCACTGAAGCCCACTTCCTTTTCATTGTATGGGCCTTTATAGGCTTCATCGTGTTCCATTTGATTATAAAGTATGACAAGAGCGGAAGATTCGGTAAATCTGTCATAGTCTGGATTGCCCTGATAAGTTTCGTTTTGGTCCTTTCCTTAATTTGGATGGCTGAATCAAATAAAAAAGCTATAGCAGATGCGCAGAACAAGATATTCCTCTACATTCACGGTAAGGTAGGACTTGAAAATTACGCGGAAGGAGAGGATGCTTACATGGATCTTGCCATGCGGGGAATCTATCATTCCAACATCCGTAGCACCTTCGTTGTAGTAGCCCTTTTCGTGCTTTCAATCACCATGCTGATAAGCAACTTTATGATAATAAGAAAAAGAGAAAGCGTGCACGAAAAAGAACTGGGAAAGGCCCGTACCATTGCAAACACTGACCCCATGACAGGAGTAAAAAGCAAGCATGCCTTTACAGAATTTGAAAAGAACCTTAATTTGCAAATTTCAGAGGGAAGGATAGCCCCCTTTGCAGTAGTAGTTTGCGACGTAAACGGACTAAAACATGTAAACGACACTCAAGGGCACAAGGCGGGGGACGAATATATTAGGTCTGCCTGCCGCATGATATGCTTGCTCTTTAAGCATAGCCCTGTCTTTAGGATTGGAGGGGATGAGTTTGTTGTTGTCCTAAGAAATAGCGACTATGAAAACCGGCTTCAAATTATGGCTGACTTAAACCGACAGTCAGAATATAATCAGAATCACGGGGGCGTCATTGTGGCCGCAGGACTTTCAGAATTTGATGTAAGCCACGATTCTTCCATGGCTTTTGCCTTTGAAAGGGCAGATGCCCTCATGTATACTAGAAAAAAGGAGTTGAAAGGCTCTAGAGAATAGAATTAAGGAGTTGATATGAATTTTTTACAAAAGGGTACATTTTTCTTTTTATGCCTCGTAAGTTCCATTGTGCTTGCCTCTTGTGCATTTAACAACGAAGACACAGGCAGTATTTCTTTTAAAATAACTGCCCCTGTTCGTTCTGCAGGGAACCCGCAGACACTTTATTACAAGGTGCTTGTCGTCCATATACCTGACAGGGAAACAACGGATGAGGACTGGGCCTTTATGGACAACAAGGGCTGGGAAACAAATACAGAAGGATCCTCAAATGATGTGTACGTTATTGGAACAGCAGAAGGCTCTCTTACAGAAGGGGTTGCCACAAAAATCAGCATTAGCAACCTTCCTATTACAGAAAGAGCTTCTGTTGTTATGGCTTTAGG
>CAJOQA010000289.1 GCA_905236465.1 uncultured Treponema sp. | reverse complement strand
CGACCAGGAACATCCAGCAGCTGCATACCGCTTGCATCGCTTACCTCTGTGGCAAACTCACCTGTTAGCATGTAGCGGACATAATCTTTTGGCAAAAGTATATGGGCGCACTTTTCATAAACTTCAGGTTCATTATTCTTTACCCATAGAATCTTACTTGCTGTAAATCCAGTAAGAGCAGGGTTAGCTGTAATTTGAATTAAACGGTCAGAGCCAACTTTGCTAGTAATCTCTTTACATTCTTCTGCCGTTCTCTGATCACACCAAATTATACTTTTTCTAAGGACATTTCCGCTTTTGTCAAGCATTACAAGACCGTGCATCTGACCGCTAATGCCAATTCCCTTAATGTCACTAGCTTTTACGCCGCTCTTAGCAATAACACACTTCATCCCCTCACAGGCAGCATGCCACCAGTCAGCAGGATCCTGCTCTGCCCAACCATTTTTTGGCTGGTAAAGGGGATATTCTACAGTTTTTGAAGCTAAGGGATTACCGTTAGAATCAAAAATAACAGTTTTTGTTCCGCTAGTTCCAAGATCAACACCAATAAGATAACTCACAACGCTACTCCTTGCTATATTTTTTTCAAATCTAATACAGAATCTCTTTCCATAAGTTTTGCGGGGAAACGCACTATTGGCGGCACAGGAACACCTGAGATTTGATTCATCAGCATCTCAGCTGCCATATCCGCAATAGCCTCTCCGTCTTGCCTAAAACTTGTAAGGCGGGGGTGCAAAAAAGAAGAAACCCTATCGTCATCAACACCAATTATGGATATTCGGTTGGGAAATGTAATTCCAACAGAATCCGCATAGGAATAAGCTCCCATTGCCAAAATATCAGAAGCTGCAAAAACAGCCGTCATATCAGAAGCCCTTTTGAAAAGTTTTTCAAAGCCTTCGTTTCCCGCATCTTGATGCCAATAATTACATTCTTCTACTAAGCAAGGATCAAAAGGAATTCCATAGTCCGCCAAGCACTTTTCATACCCCTTTTGTCTTTCTTCCGCAGCCCTAGAAAACTCATATTTTGGTCCTGAAAGATAGCCTATATGTTTGTGCCCATGCTCTATAAAATACTTAGTTGCATTGTAACCAATTTCTTCATTACTACTGATTACAGTACAAATTCCTGGAATAATATCGTTTGTAGAAACACAGGGCATTCCATCTGCAGCTAATTTCTTAAAATCATCATAATGACCAAGTTCTGGATTTATTATTACAACTGCATCAACTGTCCTATATTTTGCATGATCTGTATATGTCATATCAGAGTGACTTGAAAGAAAAAGTATATCATAAGAGGCCTTTTCCACCTGTTCGCGAAACCTATTTAGAATTACAGAGAAAAGTGGGTGATCAAAACCTCTTTTCATTTTCGGATCATCGTAAACAACACCTATAATATGAGATTTTTTTGTTGAAAGTGTTCTTGCACTTAAATTTGGGGCATAGCCCATATCTTTTGCAGCTTGTATAATTTTGCTTCTAGTTTTTTCACTAAGGAATCCAGTTCCATTCAATGCTTTAGAAATTGTAGGAGCTGAATAACCCGTAGCTTTTGCAATATCATAAATAGTAGTCATACATATACCACACTTTCAAGTATAACTTATAAAACCTTTTTTGTCATCTTTTTTTTGGGGGGAGATTGTCTAAAAACTAGCGTCATTCTGAACTTGTTTCAGAAATCTACGCTATATGTTGTATATAGCCCCCCGAAACGAGTTCGGGGTGACACTAAGAAAATTAGTTTTTGGACTAGTCCCCTACAGATTTCTCGACTTTACAAAGAAAATGATAACAAAATATCAGAGGGGTTTGTAGTCAAACCAATAGAATTTTGCCTCTTTGCGGTAAAATTCTGTATCAACACAGAACATTCCCACAAATGCTCCAGTAAAGCCCATTTCCATGTAGTCATCAGAAAGCTTTGAAGCATCACATAAGGGGCGAATCATCCTATAATTCTGACCATCCTGGGACCAATAAAAACGAGCCTTAGAATAAGAAACTTCAAGTTTAAGCCAGACAGGTCCTTCTTTTAAAGGAACTTCCATACCTCTTTCAAATGGCTGACCAGGCAATATAGAATTAAGCTGTAAAACCTTTCCTTTCTTTTCATCATAAGTTACCTGCAAAAGGTACTGACTTTCTTCATCGTACCTATAGGTTAAGCCCGCATACTGTTGAAAGTAATCTGGTTCAAAGTCAAGTTTTGTTTCTGCCACAAAGCAAAAGTGCATCTGCCTTCGAGCAAGTAAACTCTGGTCATAAAAAGACCAAGGAGACTGGCCGCCTCTTATTGTAAGGCAGCCAGGGTTACGCTTAATACTATACCTGCTTTCATCTAAGGGAATGCGTAAAGCCTTAAAATCAGCAAGGTAAGAATTGTCTGTAAATACATAGTGTACAGCTTGGCTTCCTGGGCAGAAGGCCGGCCTTATGTCTTCTTCGTTCTTTGGAACTTTCAGGGTTTCTGGAGGAATAGACCCCAAAGTTCCGTCTGATTGAATAACATAAGGCCAATCATCCTTCCATTCTATTTCAGCAAGCCCAGTTTCTCTACCCAATACGCACATCCTTGTACCAGGAAGAGGTCGGCCGCATAAATAGACTAAATAAGTTTTCTTTCCGTCAGCAGAAGTCACCCAGCTTCCGTGACCAACCTTTTGTAAGGGGGATTCCTCATGCCCGTAAGTAGTTATTAAAGGATTTGCGGGGTGAGTTTCGTAAGGTCCTTCAATATTTCTAGACCTAGCAACAGTAAGGGCATGTTCATAGCTGGTTCCCCCTTCGGCTGCAAGAAGATAATACCAGCCATTTCTCTTATACAAGTGTGGACCTTCAACACAACCAATATCTGTACCCGTATAAATTTTTTTGCGAAGGTCTGTAAATCTTTTTTCTTTTGGAAGATATTCTCTTAAAATGATTCCAGAAAACTGCCGAGGTCCATATTCACGATAGTCCCATTCAGGATGCACATACCAATGGCGACCATCATCATCATGGAACAAAGAAGGGTCAAAACCAGAAGCATCCAAAAAAACAGGATCTGACCATGGACCTTCAATAGAAGGAGCAGTAGTAAGAAAATTGGGGCAGTCCTTCATAGGACCAACATTCCAGTTTCTAACATTAGTATAGATAAGATAGAAAAGTCCATTGTCATAAGAAAGACAAGGGGCCCAAATTCCACATGAAAACTTTTCGCCGTTCATATCCAAAAGACGCTTTTCTGACAAGGGGGAAGGAACTGAAGTCCAATGGATTAAATCCTTTGACCTACAAATTTCTACACCAGGGTACCATTCAAAAGTTGAATTTGCTATATAATATTCTCCATTTGCATAGCAGATTGATGGATCTGGATGGAAACCTGGAAGAATTGGGTTTTTAAGTTGAACGGTTGAACTACTCATATTTTCTCCTACAGACAGAGAACCCCAATAGCCTGAATAAGACCATGTTTATTCTCTAAAAAGTGTCTTTTTTTATGTAATATTTTTTTGTTACCGCCAAAAGTTTTT
>CAJOQA010000288.1 GCA_905236465.1 uncultured Treponema sp. | reverse complement strand
CTTTAGCTTGGTCGGCAGGCAAACCCTTTATCGCGATAAACCACATGTTAGGCCATATGTATGCGGCCCACCTGCAAAATGATATTTCATACCCCTATATCGGCCTCCTAGTTAGCGGAGGGCATACAATAATCGCAAAAGTTTCAGACTTTGATAAGCTAGAAATTCTTGGAACCACCATAGATGACAGTGTAGGGGAAGCCTTTGACAAGGTCGCAAAATTTTATGGCTTGGGCTACCCTGGGGGTGTTATCATTGATAAGCTTTCAAAAGCTGGCGATGCCCACGCCTTTTCCTTTCCCTCTGCAAAGTTAGACAAGGGAAACCATGACTATGATTTTTCTTTCAGCGGACTAAAAACAGCTGTCATTCACCAGGCAGATATGTTCCTTAATAAGGGCTTTGAGAAAACAAATGAAAACATCGCAGCCTCTTTTCAGGAAACAGCCTGCAAAATGCTTGTAAGAGCTCTTGTAAAGGCTGTTCGCGACACAGGCCTTACTACTGTGGTAGCTGGCGGAGGGGTGGCCGCAAATTCAAGGCTTAGGTCAATGCTAGCTGACCACAAAGAAATACATTGTATATTCCCACCTCTTAAACTCTGTGGCGACAACGGAGCTATGATTGCAGGTGTGGCATACCACTTTTTAAAGAGGGGAGAAAGGTCTCCCCTTACAACTACTGCCTGCGCAAGAATCCCACAGTTTAAGCGGGGGCTTGCTAATCTAGAAGCTTTTGGCAGACGTTAAGGAGATTTTAGGAATGAGAAAATCAGTTTATTTTAAGCTTGTAACTTTTGCCTGTCTTACCTGCCTTTCTTGTGCAAGCAATAAAAATCTTCCTCAAGCAAATACTCAAGGGAAAACTTTTTCCGAAGAAGAAACTTCGGGCGAAGAGGAAATTGTTTGGGAAAAAGCATCTTCTCTCGATGAGCTAGAAGGTCTTTGGACTTTTTCTGATTTAGAAGATGTAAAAAAAGAGATTATCTTTGAATACCCCTTTTCTACTGGCGGAAAAAAGTATATGCGCCTTGCCTTAAGCGAAAGCGATGATACTGACCTTTGGTTAGAAAAGGCTATGCAAACCGGCCTTTCTTTTGAAGAGCTTTGGTCCAAGCGTTTTGCTTATCTTAATATAATATATAAAAATGCCTTCCCATATTCTGACCCTAACGGCACCCAGACAGGGCTAAAAATCCGTATGATAGGGGGTCACGTATACTCTCGGACAGAATATCTTATTCCCGAAAGTGTCCTCATCTTGAACATGAAGTTTTTCTATCTTGCCCAGGACAAAAAATCTTTCCGCGAAGAAGGCTTTTTCCGCTTTGCCTCAAGTAAAATAGAGGATTTTGCGGGTAAGCAGAGGATTTTTACTAAAAATTTCCAGACAAAAGAAAGTGATGTTCCTTATTCCGATGTATTGGATTCAGCGATTTTTTTCTAAAGGGAGGGTGTCTATGATAAAAAAGATATTTTACTTTTGCCTGATTTTTTTAGCTTTGCCAACAATCATGAAAAAAAATGCCTTTTGCCAAGAATATGCCCTTGTTCTTGCAGGGGGAGGAGGTAAGGGGGCTTATGAAGTTGGTGTTTGGAAGGCCCTTTGTGAATATGGAATAGGGCAACGTGTTACTGTTTTTTCAGGAACAAGTGTCGGTGGGCTTAATTCCGCCCTCTTTTCTTGTGTAAGCCCGCAAGAAGCTGAACGAATTTGGATTGAACAGGTTCCATCCTATTTGACAAAAGACGATGCCTTAATTTCTCAAGAGGGGCTTCTGCAAATAATAAATGAAATTCCTCTAAATATCTTGCAACACAACCCCTTTCCAAAGGCAATGGTAACGACAATCCGTAAAAAGGGGAAAATTTTGGGTTTCTTTAAGTCTTCTCCAGGCTCTGCCGCCTACCGCTACATTCTAAATGATGAGGAAGATCTTGAAGAGATAAAAAAAGAACTTTTAGCAACTGCCGCTTTCCCCGTTTTGTGCCCGCCAGTTACACTAAAAGATGGCTACCAGTATACAGACGGGGGAGAAGAAGCTACTGGTGGAGATAACGTTCCTTTTGAACCCGTAGTGCAAAAATTCCCTGAGATTCAAAATATCATTGTAGTCTACCTTTCAGACCGCAACCATATTAAGCGAAGAATCCAAAAGAAAAACTGGGATTTCAAAAATATAGATGAATTCTTCCCTTCAATAGACACGGATGGTAATGGTTTTTGGGAAAAAATGCTTGACGGAACAGCAAATTTTACCGCTAACCGTATAAAACTGCTCATCCGCCAAGGCTACGAAGACACCGTTGAAATCCTACGGCGCAAGGGTTTCTACCCCCTAGAAAACTATTGGTTTGAGTAGTATTGCAAAATTGCCTCTGTTACGCTATACATGGTTTTAGATAGCCTCGGGGAGCTACTTCCCCTACAGACACCTACACCCTAAACTGGTCAATTTGTTTTCCAATCTTTGTAATGGAATCCTTAACCTTATTAGAAATATCGCTTAGGGCAGTACCAGTTTCGTCTATTTTCCGAGCACCAGCTGCCATCTCTTCCATGTTATCCTTCATGCTTGCAGTAGCATTCTGCAGTTTTTCAATCTCCTCAAGAATGGCCTTGTTTCCTGCAGTCATCTCTTTAGAGGCATTGCGGACTTCTATTGTGCTGTCATTCATATTGTGCAACGTATTGCTTATCTGCTGACTACCAGTGTTCTGCTCTTCCATTGCGGCCTTAATCTGCATAACAAGCTGGTCAGTATCATCAATCTTAACAGAAACAGATTCAAAAGCCCTGCTTGATTCCGTTGATGCTGCTACAACCTGCCCAATAGATTCCTTTATGTTGTTCAGTTGCTCTCCGATAGTCTTAGACTGGCTGGTTGAAGTTTCAGAAAGTTTTCTAATTTCATCTGCAACAACACTAAAGCCCTTTCCTGCTTCTCCCGCATGCGCAGCCTCAATAGCGGCGTTCATGGCCAAAAGGTTGGTTTGCTCCGCAATAGAAGAAATTGCGGCATTTGCTTCCTGTAGCATCTCAGACTGGCTTTCAATCAGCTTAATCCTTTCGTTTACATCCTGCTGCTTATCAAAGCCTGTCTTAGCGTCAGTCCGCAAAGAGTCAAAGGATTCAGCCATTTTTTCCACTGAATTGTTTACCGAAGAAATATTTCCTATCATCTCCTCAACAGCAGCAGAAGCTTCTGAAACACCCGCACTCTGACCTTCGATCATCCTTTCTAAAGACTGGATGTTAGAGGCAATTTGGCTGACCGCGCCCGCTGTCCCCTGAACAGAAGAATGCTGCGAGAGAATCTGCTTCCTCATATTTTCTATGTTTTCTATTATCTGATTAATTGCAGAAGCTGTATCATCAGCAGAAGCGGTCATGTCTTCACCCGCAGTCTTAAGTTCCTCTTTTGAATCCTTAACTTCAGAAATAATTGCCTGCAGTTTTCCAATAAAGTTGTTGAATCCCTGCACCACAAATCCTATTTCGTTGTTGGAAAAAACATCTATCCTCTTTGATAAATCTGCATCTCCGCTTGCTATTCCTCGTATTGTGCTTTCTACAATAGATAGAGGCTTTATTGAAGCGTAGAGCAAAAGCCCTGAAATCAAAAGAAGAAGTATTATTGATACAATCGCACCCGTAACAAGGTGTATATAGGTTAAGTTTATCGTGCTAAAAATCTCTGTGTCTTTAAGGGAAATTAAAAGCCCCCACTTTGTAAAGGGAATCGTTTCGTAGACAATCAGGTCCTTAGCATTCCCGTTCAAGCCCTTGACCCATTGGGAGCCGGATTCTCCCCTTACAACTGCGGAGGTTGCTTTTTGCATATCCTCAAAGCCTTTAGAAAGCCCCGTAATAAAGTTATTGTTCATTATATAGGAAGTGTTGGGGTGGGCCATAACGGTACCGTCATTTGCAATCATAATCGCATAGCCGGATTCACCTACTTTAATATTGTTTATAGTTGAGTTTATGTAATCAAGTGTCAAAACCCCGCAGAAAAGCCCCAAGGTCTTGCCACCAACGGTAACCCTCCGTGTTATATGGACAACCGGACTGTTGTCTGACCTAGAGATTACAGGGTCATCAATAAACCTGTCCATATTCTGATTAAAAATAGCCTTAAAATATGAACGGTCTGCTATGTTGCCACTTTTCCTGTCATCTGAATAATAGATTCCGTCCTGGCCGCACCATAAAATTCTTGTAAAAACGCTATTTCGCTCGCCTACATGGTCGTATAGCCATTCTATAATGGTCTCTTCATCTCCTGATTGGACTATATCAGCATTTACATAGTAGTCAAGGGCAGAAAAATAACTTTCAAATTGCTCTTCTATAGAAATAACATAGGCATGCACAATGTTAGAATACTTGTTTAAGTCATCTTTCAGGATAGTTTTCTTCAGGTCTACCGACAAAATCAAACCTTGCAATAAATTTATTGATGTTATGGCAACACCGATAAAAATCATCAGTTTTAGGATAAGGCTATGCTTTTTTTTATTATCTCCATTTGCATTGGCTTCTTTCATTTTTCCTCCTGAAAAGACATTTTTGATTTTCCTATTCTTCATATGTAAAATGATAGACCGTAAATATCTATCTGTCAACTTAAAACTCTAAATTCAAATTAAGCTAACCTTAATTGACTAGAAGTTTTTTTAATTGTATCATAAAAACATGGATAAAAAGATAAAAGTTCTTTCAATAGGAAATGTTTCTGTAGATATAAAAGCATATAGCCCCGAAGATGATGGCAGCGAGGCTTACCGAGATGGCTCTATAGAACTTGTTCCAGGTGGTGTAGCCAGGGGAATGGCAATAAACTTAAAGCACTTAGGCCTTGAAACTTCTATTTGCTCCGTAGTGGGTAATGATATTTTCGGGGACTACCTTAAGAAAGGGCTTTTAAGTGAGAATATAGATATAAGCCTTTTGCGGACAAGCAAAAAAAGTAATAGCGCACTTTTTTCCGTAATGTCTAGCCCGGGAAAAAATGCTTCCTGCATTTACAGCACCAATATCCTAAGGGAAATTGAATGTGATGATATAGTTAAAGATTATATTAAGAGTAGTCGGATTTCAGCCCTTGTAATGGATTCTAACCCCAAGACAGAAACCCTTGAAGCTTTCTATAAAATAAAGGAAAACAATCCAGAGCTTTTTATCTTTCAAAATGCCACAGCCCCTGATATAGCAAAAAAAGCCTTGCCTTGGGCTTCCCTTACAGACCTTTTTGCCTGTAATGAGTATGAAGCTGCCTCCATCCTAGGCAAAGATGTTGCCCCCACTTTAGAGACCGCAGCAGACTTTCAGGCCTTAGGCTACAAGAACTTTATAATTACTTTTGGCAGCAGAGGGGTAATGGTCCGGATAGCGGACGAAACCTGGAATGAACCTCCCTATACCCCACCTCACATTGTAGATACAATAGGGGCAGGGG
>CAJOQA010000287.1 GCA_905236465.1 uncultured Treponema sp. | reverse complement strand
CGTAAACTTTTTATTTGAGGCATTCACAAAAACAAGATATTTTCCCCCATCAGCCTTAACAGAAAAAGCAAGCTGGCTTGCATCCCCCTTTTGCACGCAAAGCTGCTCAACATTGTTTTTTATGCTGTCTGCACTAGAAAGTGTAAAAGCACTTGTGTTAAGCCTTAAGTCAATAAGCCCCTTTGTGTATTCCAAAAGCTTTGCATATGGTTCTGTCAAAGTCCAAACAATCTGATTAATATTATCAGAAGAATCGTAAGAGTTACGGACAAACTCATTAATACATTCAGCTTTTAGCGAATTAACATTTGGCTTGCTCCTGCCCCTTTCCTGTCCTGCATGAAGAAGAACAAGCCCTTGTGAAGTAAGTTCTATAAAGTTTGCAATCTTTATGCGACTTATTATCTCTTCATCATCACGGCCATCCTCCAAGTGGCAGTTGTTTACAACCAAATCATGCAAAGTAAGACCGTCATGGCAAACAAGATAATTTAAGTTATCAGCAGGGTTATCCGCCTTATAGTTAGCAGCAGGACGGCCACACATATTGTTAAAAAGCCGGACAGTATTTATGGCTTTTCCTGTGGCAAGACCAAGCCCTGTTTCATTAAAGCCACCTGCTTTTACCAAATCACGGAACTCATCATTAAAAACTGAAACATCATCAGTTTTTGTCATATAGTTTTGGTCCATGCCCACAGTCCCGCTTTCCCCATCATACATCTTCCAGCCTTCACCTTCAAAGATTACACTAGGATTTACCTTTGCACATTCTTTATAAGAATCAAGAACAGAAGATGCTTCCATAAGTCCCATCAAGTCAAAGCGGAAACCATCAACCTTATAATTTTTTACCCAAAACAAAGTTGAATCTTTTATAAGTCTTTTCATCATGGCATGTTCACTTGCAGTATCGTTTCCACAACCAGATGCAGACTTAAAACCACCATTATCATTCATGCGGAAGTAGTAGCCTGGAACAATATCATCTAACAAGGCTGAATCAGCCATGTGATTGTAAACGACATCAAGGATTACCCCTATTCCTGCCTTATGACATTCATCTATAAGAGTGCGAAGTTCCCTAATGCGGCAGTAAGGGTCTTCAGCATCACTTGCATACCAACCTTCTGGGGTAAAGTAGTTGTGGGGGTCGTATCCCCAGTTATAGTTTGACCCGTTAGTAAGCCCCCTGTTGTCATACTTCTTGTCGCTCTCATCATTATTGTAAAAGTTCAAGACTGGCAGAAGCTGAACATGAGTAATGCCTAAATCCTTTAAATATGGAATTTTTTCTATAAATGCAGTATACGTTCCCTTTGCAGCTTTTACCCCAGAATCATCGCTTATGGTAAAATCGCGGACAGACACTTCATAAATAACAGCCCTACACTTGTTGTCAAAAGAAAGGTAAGGCTCTTTCATTCCACCTGCAGGCAGGGAAGAAGGGGAAGCCATATCAACAATGGCACCCCTACCGGCCCCGCCCTTTCCGTAGTAGCAGGCCATACTCTTTGCGAAAGGGTCAAGCACAGTTTTTGTTCCCTTAGAATTAACAATAGTATAGTCATAAAAGTAGCCTTCAATATCAGCCTTGTCAAAAGTAGCAGACCAAAGACCTGTCACATCATTTTTCTTTAGGGCAAGGGTAAAATCAGCTTTAGTGCTTTTTGCGTTTTTATAAATATTTGCCGTAACAGAAGAAGCTGTTGGCGCCCAAATCTTAAAAGTAACAGCCCCTTTCTTATAAAAAGCACCAAACTCCTCGGTTTCCGCTGGCAAAGATTTTTCCGCAAGGCTTAGGGCTAACTTCTGACTGTTTACGGCCACTTTTCCTATAAAGTTTTTATTAGCCACAAAAAGGCTTTCGCTCACAGAAAGTTTATCTTTAAGGGTAAGCGTAACATTCTTTGTATAGTTATCGCTTAAAGAAGAAGAATCAGAATTCTTTGCGCTTGTAAGTACAAACTTTTTTCCAGAAGAATCAGTAACCTCAAAGCCCGAAGCTCCACCATCAGTGTCAAGGGCATAACGGCCACTAAGGGTAATCTTTATGGTATTCAAATCAGTTAATTCTGCGCTCTTAATGCTGGGCTTATAAGGCAGGGCTGCATATGTGTTTTGGTCACCTGAAAAGATTACGCAACGCTTACAAGTATTTATATTCCAAACACGGTCATCGTTTCCGTCTTTTGTCCAACCG
>CAJOQA010000286.1 GCA_905236465.1 uncultured Treponema sp. | reverse complement strand
GTCATCTTATAGAAAGAAAGATTTTTTACATGACACAATTATTGGAGCCGTAATAGCCTTGGTTTCAGTTCCAATCAGCATGGGATATGCCCAAGTTGCAGGCCTTCCTGCCATATACGGACTTTACGGCTCATTGCTACCTGTAGCACTTTTTGCCCTAACTTCAAGTTCTTCACGTTTTGTTTTTGGAGTAGACGCAGCCCCTGCTGCCCTTACGGGTGGAATATTGCTTTCATTAAAAATCCCCTTTGAATCTCCTCAGGCTACATCGACAGTTCCCTTTATAAGCCTCTTAGTTTCCTTTTGGCTCTTTATTTTCTTTATCATCAAGGCAGACAGGATACTCAAATACATAAGTGATTCTGTAATGGGCGGTTTTATAACCGGAATCGGCATAGAAATAATACTGATGCAGCTTCCTAAAACCTTTGGGGGAAATGGTGCTTCCGGTGAAATAGCAGAGTTAATAGTAAACATAATTGAGCAAGCGCAAAAAAACTTTAACTTTCCTTCACTAATACTTTCAGCCATAAGTTTAGCAATTCTTTTGACCAGTAAAAAATGTATTCCATCCTTTCCAATACAACCATTGGTAATGCTTGGGGGAGCAAGCCTTGCCTACTTTGTGAATCTAGGCGACTTTGGCATAAAAACCCTGCCCCCTGTAAGTTTGGCCCTTCCCCTCAACACAAATCTTCCAAGCCTCTACCAAACAGCCAGGCTTTTAGGCCCTAGCCTTTCTATAGCCCTACTGATTCTTTCTGAAAGCCTGCTTGCCTCAAGTAATATTTCCCTAAAAAGGGGGGACAAACTGTCAACTAGAAGGGAAATTCTTTCTTACAGTTTAGCAAACTTTGCTTCAGCCTTAAGCGGTTCCTGCCCGGTAAACGGAAGCATCTCTAGAACAGGCATAGCCGACCAGTTAGGGGTAAAATCTAGGATAATGCTGTTTTCATCCTCAATTTTTATGGGTTTAATCCTTATCTTTGCCAGTCCCTTCATTCAACTTTTACCAATACCCGTCCTTACTTCAATCGTAATCTCTGCTTTACTGGGGACCTTTGAATTTTCACTTGCAAAAAAATTCAAAAAAGTTGACAAGGCAGAATTCTTCATTTTTCATGCAGCCCTGATTTCAGTCCTTCTTTTGGGAACAATTTACGGGGTTCTTGTTGGGGTTTTTCTTTCTTCCCTGAATTTTATAATTCGGCAAACAAGACCTGTTACTGACTTTTTGGGTGCAATTCCAGGCCGCATGGGCTACTACAGTCTTAATAGGAGCGACAGCGCCGCTTACCCCATAGAGGGAACTATAATCTACAAATTTTCAGGGCCTCTTTTTTATGCAACAATAGGAATTTTTTGCAAAGAACTAGAAGAAAACATAAGTCAAGAGCACAAAATAGTAGTTTTCGATGCAAGCGGAATAAGCTATATAGACTTAACGGCCTGCGAACGCTTGGTTATGCTTTACAAAAAGCTAAAAGGCCAAGGGAAAAAATTTTATATGACAGGGCACAAGGCAGGAATAAACAGGCAGTTACAGGCATTTGGAGCAACAATCCTCATTCAAGAAGGGGTTGTATGCCAAAAACTTTCCACTGCCCTTGAAAAAGCGGGGCTTGCGCATCCATTTCCAATAAACAAAGGTTGGAAAAGAAAGGGGCCTGCCCCTGAAATCCACAAAACGGAAGAAGAATGGGCCCTTGGCTCTTAATTTTTAGCTTAGACTTGACTACTTGCAAACATCAATCAGGTTTGTTAAAATCAAGTATGACTTCATTTTGCAAAGTAGCGCTTGCAGGTCTTGTCATTGCCTTAGCCACATCTTGTAGCACAAGAAAGACCGATAAAATATATACAGAAACTCAAGAGCAACTGCACAAGCTCTTAAAAGACGAAAAGCAAACAGCAGCAACCCGTTTTGGAATAATAAAAAATATAGCCGGAAATATGACTAATGTCGGAGACTACACAGGAGCAATTCTTTTTCTTACCGACTGGGTAGAAAATCATCCTGAAGATCCCTACAATGCGTACTGGCTCCTTATGACAGCCAACACATACATGCAAAATGATGCCAAGCCCTTAGCTGAATATTATTTTGAACGCATCATAAACAACTATTCAGATCTTACAATAAAGGACAATGACGGAAAAAAACATTCAGTTCATTTTTTGTGTTTGCAAAATTTAATAAAAATAAGCAAAACGCCAGCCAACCGTATATCTTATTTCAACCAGCTGATTACCCGCTTTCCCTTAGACATAAATATAACGGAACTTTACGCCCGCCTTGCCGAAGAATACGAAAAAGAAGGTGAATGGGTTTTAGCCCTAAAGGCATTAGCCCAGTTCACGGCCCAAGAAGACGCTCCTACAATTCAAATTGCAGACATTCCCAATGCCTACACAAGTGCCAAACAGCTTCAGGCCTTTAATAATTCTAGCAAAGACTGGACATTTGAAAGTCTAGAAGAACTTGTCACTGCAATAAAAGCTGCCCTAACCTCCTATAATCCCACAAAGCTAGACAGCTATAAATCAAAGGTAAACTTTTTCAACATGTCTTGGAAGCAAGACGAAAATGCCCGCACGGCTCAGGAAAACTTTTCAATGCGAGCCTTTATGCGGGGAAACCGAATCCGCTTCGCAGACAATTTAGATCCTTCTTCTACCCCAACAGAAGCCTATCTTCGCACTTGGGGTTGGGCAAATGTCAGCGTTTGGTACCTTTACTTTCGCAAGGTAAACTTTCCTTCAGACCCTGATATACACGGCAACTGGGAATGGGCTGGCATTTATTACGGGGAAAAACTATAGGGCAACTCTTAGCTAGTAAAAACTAAAAGTATAAAACAGGAGGTTTGTTTTTAAAATCAACTTAAAAACAGGACACTTATGAAAAAGAATATAGACAAAGTTATACGTTTTTCTTTAATCTGCCTCTTATCTACATTTTCACTGTTTGCCCAAGAAGCAGAAGAAGATTTAACATTATCTTCAGACATTCAAAGTGAAGAACAGGAAGAAATAGTTGAAGAAAGAGACGAAGGCCCTATCTGGGTCTTTCTCGATACGAATCAGCCAGAAAAGCAAGGTGACTTTGAAAAAACAGAACTTGAACTTCCTGGTGTGGAGCAGGAGCAAACTCAAAAGTTTATAAAACAATTTCTTACAGAATCAGGCCGCAAAGTCCTTATAAAATCCTTAAAAAATTCAGAACCCTACCGGCCCTATATAATAGAACAACTCAAAGAAAAGAATATGCCCCTCATCCTTCAATACCTTCCTATAGTTGAATCCAATTACATTCCGCAAGCAGTATCAAGGTCAGGGGCAACAGGTATATGGCAATTTATGACAAATTCCATGGCCCCCTACCTAGAAAAGGATTCCTGGTACGATGACAGGCGGGATCCCTGGAAATCAACAGATGCCGCTTTAAGTAAACTTAAATATAACTATACTTTTTTTGGCGACTGGACCTTAGGAATAGCTGCCTACAATTGCGGCGCGGGGGCTATGGCTGCAATAGTAAAAAAGAACCCAGGTAAAGACTACTGGACTTTAGTAAAAGAGAATAAACTAAAAAAAGAGACGACCCTGTATGTTCCTAAGCTTTTGGCTATAGCTGATTTAATTGAAAATGCTGACTTTTACGGATGCCAGGACATAAAGGAAGCTGCAGAAGCCTGTAGCACAAGCGAAGCCGAAGAATTTGCCTACATAAAAACGGCGGGAATGTTTTCCTTTAGCCAAATCTCAAAAGTTACCGGCATAGACAAGAACAAAATCAAGGAGCTAAACCCTGCCCTCTTCCGCAACTGCACACCAGCTCGCGAAGTTTACAATTTAAGGTTACCCAAAGATGCAGCTGCAGACGCGGAAGTCCGCCTTAGGGAAGAAGGAGTAGCAACGGATGCCGTAATGTACACCGTAAAGCAGGGGGATTCCCTGTGGGCAATATCCCGCCGCTACAACCTAAGCGTAGCAGACCTATGCGCAGTAAACGGAATAAGTGAAAAAAGTATTTTATCTATTGGTAAAAAGCTGATTGTGCCGATATTTAATTAAAGAAGTAAATTTTTAGGGGTTATGTACAAATGATAAAAAAACTCTTAGCGCTTTCAGTGTCTGCAATGCTTTTTTCTACTGCCTTCACCCTATTTGCGCAGAATGATTCTGAAACTCAACTTTACTTAAGCCAAGGTTATAGCCTTGAAGAAATAGAAGAAGCAGAACTTAGGGCTGCTTCAACAGCGAATGTCTCTAAAGCCAAGTCTCAAATTTCTTCTTCTAGCCGGGTAGACTGGGTCAGTGGCTCCTTTATTTCTGATGTTTCTATGGACGTTGCAAAGGCAGGGATCCCTATGCCAAGCGGAAAATCACTTGCTGTAAATAGAATTCAAATGGAATTGCCTGTCCTCATAAAAGACCCCCTGCTAAGTCTTTATGTTGACGACACAAGGACATTGGAAGACATGATCCTTGAAGGCTCTTTTACTTTTGAGGATATTTCAAGGATCATAGATACCAGCAAAAGAACCCCCGCTTATTTTGCAAAAGGTTCAAATAATCTTAAATTTACAAATACAATAAATTTAGCTGAAGTCGGGGCCCTTTTAGTAAAGCACCATGCCCCCTACGTGCAGGAAAAGCCAATAGAACGCATTGCATCCCGTGCCTACACAGGAATTATAATAGATGCAAGGGGAACCTTACCGGTGCAGGGGGAACATACTAGCAGCAAAGTAAGCCCCTGTCTTTTTCCCCGCATTTGGGATGAAAACATGACGCTTGTATACGAGCGCAATATGGTAGACCCGCAGATTGCCAAGAAATCAGGTATTGTGGAGTATACAAAAGAAGCCGGCAATAATGTCCGTTACGAGCGCACCGGAAAGTCACCGCTTTGGATTATCGCAAAGAAAGTTTATGGGGTAAACCGTTGCGACCCTGTAATAACATACGAGGATTACCTTCGCATAGCAACTATCCCAGAAAACAGGGAACTGCTAAAGGAAGGAAAGGTTGTAATTTTACTTGACGACAAAGAACTAAATCATTCTGTAAAAGCGGCCGAACGCAATACCCGCTACTACTTGGACTACCCCAAAATTCAAAAGCAGTTAGAAGAAGTTCCAGGCCTTGATATAGAAGATACACCGAGCGGACTTGAAATTACCATGTCTGACCTCCGCTTTATAGCTGATTCTACAGCCCTGCTGCCAGAAGAACGGCCCCGCGTCAGTGTTATTGCAAGTCAGATAAAGAATGTACTGCTCAAAAATCCAGGTGAATACACAATCACCGTTGAAGGACACACAGCAGATGTCAATAAACCGGAAGGTCAGATGACGCTTAGTATTCAACGTGCTCAAGCTGTGGTTCAGGCCCTAATTCAAGACGGAATAGATGCAAGTCTCTTTACCTATAAAGGCTTTGGCGGAACTTTGCCACTAAGAAGCAACGACACCCCAGAAGGAAGGGCCGCTAACCGCCGTGTAGTTATAAAACTGATGCCAAAATCAACGGGAGAACAGAGACGTTAGTTATTTATAACATTTTATTCTTATTAATACCCCTTCTTTATATTGGCAAGAAAAGCATTTTGTATTATGCTATAAATGATTTTGCTTTTGGGAAGGGGCGAAAATGAAGGCTAAAAAAGTTCCGCTAAAAGGTCATCTTATACTCATAATCGGATTTGCCATCCTGATTTCAGGGGTTCTTTTATTAGTTGCAAATTTTTCAAAGACCGATAGCATTTTTTTTTGGACCCCGATTTTCCTAATCGGACTTGGCTCTCTATTTCTCTACATTTCATTTGCATTTAAAAATCAATCTTTTCTTGTTTTTTTGGGGATTTTTTTATTTTTATGTGGTATAATTGTCTTGTTGGAAGAAGTAAATATAATTCCCCTGTCAGCTCAAGACTTATGGCCTGTAACCGTCATAAACTGTGGCCTTGCCCTGATTCCTGCGGGTCTTTATAAGTTAAAGAGGATTCGCACCATATACTTCTTTCCAGCCATCATGCTGATTCTGCTCGGAACTCTTTTTCTGCTCTTTTCGCTCGGCATAATAAAGATTTCCTTTGTGCAGTTTATAAACCTTTGCTGGCCCTTTTTCCTGATTGTAGTCGGACTCACCTTGATTGTGCTTTTTGTAGTCCAACAAAAAACTGCCTCAAGCTTTCCCTATATGGAAGATGATTCTTTAGTAAACGGAGATGAAAATTGAAAGCAGGCAAATGGGTTCTATTTGGGACCCTAACCCTTACATTGCTATGCTTCTCTTGTGCCTCTTCTGACAAGAAGGAAAAGGAGGAAAAATTTAACGAAGAAAGTGTAACGGTAATAGATCTGCCACTTCCAAAAGAGGAGGTAAAATCTTATTTTTACACAGTTGATCCCAAAATCCTTTCTTTAGTGGAAAATGGTTCCCCAGATTCCATACAGCAGGCTGTTTCCCTTCTATATAAAAAATCCGCTTCCGGTTTTGCGGACAATGAAAAAATCCTTCTTTCAGTTTGTAAGGATGTGTGTAGCATAGTTTGGCCTTCAAAAAGCGTAAATTGGGAAAGCCCTGAAATCCTTTTTGAGAATCCCTACACTGCGACAATTAAAAGCGCAAAATCAGGCATCTACGAAACTTCAACAAATAAAAAAGATTTTTTAACCTTAGTTCTTCCTTCCCTAGTTCTTTTTAAAGACAATATTCAGACAGAAAATTTAGAATCAGCAGAAAAAGATTTAAATTCAGCCTTGCAATTAAAGGCGGACTCAGTTTTGGCAAATTATCTTTATGCTATCTTAAAATCTAAAGAAGGGAAAAGTGATGAGGCCACTATTTTTTTAGCAAAAGCTTTAAAAAATGCTCCTAACACATTTGAACTCCAAGTAGAGCAGGCAGAACTTAATTATATCTTAAAAAATTATGACAAGGCTTTACAGACAGGCCAGGCCCTGCTTGCTAAAGACAGCCAGAACCTGGATTTACTTGATTTGTGCACACGGGCTTCTTATGCGCTGAAAGACTATGAGACAGCAGAAAACTATGTTCTCCGCTTACTCCAATTGGAACCAGAAAACACTGCCTATATCCTAAAGCGGGCAGACTTACTTATAAAAAAAGAGGAATACATAAAGGCATCTTCATTGCTAGATGTTGCAGGCCGTACCGACACCTCTTCCCGCGACTATTTGCTTCTTAGGGCAAAGTTGCAGCGGGAATGGAACAAGAACAATTCACTTGCCTCCGAAACGATAGCAAAGGCCTTAGCCCTTTACCCGACAGATTCAGAAATACTGCTTACCGCAGCAAAAATCTCATCTGATTCAGGGGCCTTAATCGGGGGAAAAGCAGCCCTAGAGCTCTTGCAGACTTTGCTAGAAAGTGACAAAGATAACAAAGAAGCCCTTTCTCTGTGTATAATCGAACTTGCAAAGGAGGGTTCCTTTGAAGAAGCATATAAAATTAGCACAGACCTTGTAAAAAAAGAGGGAAACAAAAAGGAAGATTTACTGAGCCACATAGACATCTGTATCAGCATGAACTACATGAAGGAAGCCTGGGAGCTCACCTCTGCCCTCTACAAAGAGTCCCCTGATGACCTTGATATTTTGCAGCAGTACATAAAGGTTCTCGTCGCAAGTGGCCGTAGGGAAGAAGCGTTAAAACTGATTGCAAGCTTGCAAGGGACCTCTGACGGCAAGCTAAGGAGTTTTCTCTACTACCAAAAAAGCCTTTTAGACACGAGCGAAGATGACATACTTGCTGACTTACGCACAAGCCTTACTTCTAACCCCCGCAACAAGGACTCACTCTACCGCCTTTACCGCATATACTATAACAAAAAGGACTACCGCCGCGCCCGCTACTATCTAAAGCAGGTTGTTGCCCTAAACCCCCGCGACACTGGCGTCTTAGCAAAGAACGCAGAACTGGATGCTTTGCTTAAGCAGTAATGTGCCTACATTCCTTTAGAGGATTTCCTAGTGCCTTTGCAAGAGCTACAATACCGATTACAGCAGTTGCAGTAAGGGCAGTGTCTACACGTTGGGATTACGACCATTGTCACCGTCTGCTAGCCACCGGCTTACCGTTGCTTCGCTAACACCGAGTTCTGCCGCTAAACTTCTTTGTGTCATTCCCTTTTTGCGTAGCTAGCTTTCAACCCTGCTTCTAAAGTCTGAATTCATTTATTCACCCTTATGATTTATTAATCTGGAATAATTATTATTCCTTCATCACTAT
>CAJOQA010000285.1 GCA_905236465.1 uncultured Treponema sp. | reverse complement strand
GCTCTTTAGAGAAGGCTATCAAGCCCTTCTTTTCTAAAATCCGGAGGTTTCCTTTGTGCAATTTGACGGTTTATGAAACGAACGTGTCGATTTGAAAAAAAGTGCTTGCATTTCCATTTGAGGTATGCTATAATTTTTATCTAGGCGAAGCTGTTCAATTTTAACCATTCTATAGGCTTTTCAACAACAAGCACGGGCAAAAAGGCAGGAGCGGAATGAATAACTTCATGGAATTCATGGACCAAATCCGCGAGGATTTGCAACTCATAAAAAAGGAATACGGATATATTGATTCTAGACTTCAACGGGACGAGTTTGCATTCAATTATTGGGTGCTTAGTCGGCTGTATAGTCTGGATGAAGAAGTTATCCCTTCTAATATCACAGACATTAATGATAAGGGTATTGATTGCTTTGCTCATTATGAAGACACAAAAGAACTCTATATTATCCAAAATAAGTTTTATGGCGTAAATACATCTGTTAGCAGGCCGGAAGCTACCGACTTTCTGACGACGCCGTTAAACGTTTTGCTTAACGGAGGATATAGCCGCTGTGAAGAATTGCAGCAGATTTTTAATCGCGCAAAAGATGATAGCGATTATAAGATTTGGTTGCATTTTTATGTAACTAACGATAATAGGAATATGGACGTAGAAAATACATTCGCTCAGTTTAATTTTCACGATCCAAGGGTAAGTGCGTTCGTTGGCGCAAAATTTAATAAGCTGGAAGACATTAGGCTTATTTATTATGGTGAAAGATTCACCAAAAAAGGAACTTTTACGACAAAGTTGACTACCAGAGTTGCGGGAACTTCCTTAGATGTTCGTCCTAAAGACTATGGTCTTGATTGGATGATTGATCTCCGCTTTATGATGGTTAATGTCGTAGAATTGTATGAGATGTACAAACAAGCAATTCATCGAAACTATATGCTGTTTGAGGAAAATGTTCGCGAATATTTGGGAACACGCGGAATCAATAACGGCATTATTAAAACCCTCCAATCTTCGACTGATAGAGAAAATTTCTTCTATTACAATAATGGGATTACTTTAATTTGTGAAGAATTAAAGACTCTGAGACCTTCTGCGGGAATGTCGAGTGGTCAGCAAAATCAGTATGGTTTTGAGCTGAAAAATCCACAAATTGTCAATGGCTGTCAAACTATTAATTCCATTGCCGAGGTTCTTTCGCGTTGTAGCGAAAGTAAACTTGCAAGCGAATTTGGCAGAACATTTGTTCTGGTGAAAATGTATGTATTTGATAAACATACAAGAGAAGAAAAGAGTGGATTAGACCAGAGCATAGTAATGTATACTAATAGCCAAAATGGCATTAGTGAAAAAGCATTTGCCTCCAAAGCAAAGTATTTTGCTAATATTCAGAGCGAATTTAAGAAACGTGGGTTCTTACTGTTAGTAAAACCCAGCGATAAAAACAAATTTAGCATCGAATACAAATCTCAGAAATCTCAGATTGCTTTTGCCAAATTGAGGGAAAAGGGCCGCGATTTGTTAGAGATGTTTGGCATGGATGCTTCTAATTTCAAAAATTACATGATTCCTCTGGAAAAACTTCTTAAGGTTTTGTTAGCATTTGAAAGAAACGGATTTTATGCCTTTACAAAAGGCAGTTCGGTTCTGAAACCCGGAAGTCCCTATTACAAAGATTTTTCACTGTGTATTGATCAGATGTTTACAATCGATAATATGATCAATCTTTACCTTTTGTTTGCAAGGGCTGATCTTGATCAAAAGGCAAGTGAAAATAAGAATATGCCTATACCGTATTATGTGTTGGGCTTTTTAGGTAATGTATTCAGCGGAATGGAATTTCATCCGAAGAATGAAAAACTAAAAAACCTTTTCGCAAGTAAGGAGAGTTTCCTTCCGATCTACGATTTCTATAGCAAACTTACAGCATCTTATTTCGATTCTTACTCGCGGGAACACCGAGAAGAATATAATAAAATGATAAAGCAGGCAATTGACAACAAAATTTTAGAAGTTGTCACTAAGGAAGCTTTGCGCTGGCAGGCAAACGGAACTATCAAAGATTTTTTGGGACAATAAGACCGTAATTCTGCGGAATGCACAACTTATTTCTGCTTAACGCATTCCGCAGAAGATTACCTGTTCTCATAATCTTTGCAACGCAAAGTCTAACCACTTTCAACTTATCAAAAATGAGGAGAATTTCTATGTTTGTGCTTCCTACTAATTTCCATAATTATGTCATTTATAACTGGAAAAGAAAAGAATATTGTGATGATTGTCTAAAAGTTGAAGAAGTAATAAACTGCTACACTGGGGAAAAATATGAAATTCCTCATTTGGTAGGAACTTATGGAAGTGATTTGTCAGATTTCAAATTCACTAATTTTAACGTAGAATTTTATTCGTCCTATGGGTATAGTGTCTATGATTATTCTTTCCATAATGATAAATATGAGGTTGGAGGGAAAATAGGCGGCGTCTTTTTCGGACTTTCATTAGCGCATAATGTGGATAGGGCATATAATTTGGGTGGCTTTAATAACTTGTATTTTGAAATTGTAGAATGTGATGAAGTTGGAAATTTTCATCTTCATGCCGTTGCAAATGAGATTGATCCAAAATTGTTTAAATTCTTACAATTTCATGTCTACAAGTGTATTCGTTGTTCCGGAGAAGTCAAGGAAAATATTCGTTTTTTGTCTCTAAAAGCAATGCAACTAAGTAATTTAGTCGCAAATTTAAAAAACTTCCCGAATATAGATATATCTGCGCCAAAAAGCGAAGATAGACAACTTGTACTTCCGCTGGAATGTACATACAACAAGAAGTTTTTTTCACGGCTATTTTTGCTCCAAAATCATGTGGTGCAATCTCAAACGATTTCTCAGTTTGATTTGTTGCAGTATCAAATTTCAATACGAGCAGATAATGAGGAACTTTTATTATTAATCTGCGGAGAGCATTTCCTTAACCCTTTAATCGATCCGCCAATGGTAAGGCCCGGAAAGTTATGTATTTTTCTTGAACTGGATCATGTTATCCAGTTTAGCCCTATTTTAAATCTTATATATTGCACTCAAAATCAAGTTTTAAGTGGCGAAAGTAGCTTTTTGCTTACAAACTCGGAGGCTGGGGCTTTATTCGATTCCGCTGTTAAAAAATTGTCGAGTTGGATTAAAACGAACTATACACGAGCTTACAACCAATTTGTTAGAAGGACTTCTGAAGTTGTACGATGGACTAACGAGTTTCGCTTGTACCAATTCGCAAAAATATTTTTTCATGATGCTGTTTACCAATATAAGGCTGAATGGTTGGGAGAACAATCGTTAGATATTTTCATTCCATCCAGAAAAGTAGCCATCGAATATCAAGGAAAACAACATTATGAATCAGTCGGCCATTTTGGCGGAATTTTTGCCTTGCAAGATAATCAAAAAAGAGATTCTGCCAAAAGAAAAAAATGTGAAAAGCAAGGGGTAACATTGCTTGAATGGCCATACACCTTAAAAGTCTATTTCATGGAGGTAACAATCTATTTCTCTGAAAAATTTCCTGACTGCAATTTCACCAGAGAAAATATGATCGCGAAAATTGAACGCGAAAATTCCTTTCCCATTATTAATCTCCTTGAGGAGAGGTATCATTATAGAGAAGAGTCACGAAAAGTCGGTAATAATGAAAAGTGTTCTTCTCAAAAAGCACCCTCATTGCAGTACGTAGTACGGCAATACGATAAAAACGGAAAGTTTTTATCTTCATTTTCCTCATACGATGAAGCCGAACAGACTACAGGAATCAAAAAAACTCAAATTCAGAAGGTTGTCCATGGACATGGCATCACTGCGGGAAACTATCAGTGGAGGCGAGTTTCTATTAATGAAGCAGTAGCAGATATAGCGTCTCTCACTACTAAAAGTCATACATCTGCGCCAAAACCTATTCTACAAATCGATCTAAACGGCACAGTATTAAGTGAATATCCTTCAATCTCTGCGGCTGCGAAGGCAGTTGGTGTAAACTCAAAAAGTATAAGGGAGGTATTAAATGGTCATCAAAAGACTGCTGGTGGTTTTGCATGGCTTTATGCAGAATAGTACCTTGGACCTTGTTGCGGGAATTGCACAGCACAATTTCCGGCGCGTGGAATTTGCGCGGGGATTTGCGTATCCGGGACAGATCTGCGCGGAATCAATATCCCGTCCGGGGCAGT
>CAJOQA010000284.1 GCA_905236465.1 uncultured Treponema sp. | reverse complement strand
GAACGACTTCATGCACGCTCTTCTTTACTTGACGGAATCTTCTTTGCAGCCGCTTCCAATCTTGACGCGAAACATCTTGCTTGGTTCGTCAATGAATGAAACTCTTGATGTTAATGCATTTGGTAGTGCTTCTGTTCAGGCTATTAAAGCGGCTTGTGTATTCCTTTCTGCTATTCCGATGATGATTGCTTATCCATTCATCCAGAAATACTTCACAAAGGGTACAATGCTTGGTTCTGTTAAAGGCTAAGTTTAAAATACAGAAAATTATGATTTAAACTTGAAAATCGTAATTTTTTGTTGTTAAATACAGTAACGATTTGAACTGATATTGATTTTATTATCGTCAGTTCGATTGTATATAAAAATACGGATAAAAAAAAGTTCGTATAATCTTACATTCGATTTCATTTATTTTCATTAAGGAGGAAAAAATGAAAAAGGTATTGAAGGGCATTGTCGCTTCAGCATTGGTTTTGGCAATCGCTGCTCCGGCTTTCTCGGCAAAAAAAGCAAAAAATGGTGGTGACACAGACATCGAGATTTGGTATGGTGCTGCTGCGTCAGAAGCTGGTCCAATTCCTAATGATTGGGTTGGTTACAAAATCGTAAAAGACAAATTGGGAATTAACCTCAAACTTACAGCGCTTCCTTCAAGCGAATCTGATCAGGAGACAAAAGTCAACGCTGCTGCTGCTGCAAATGCTCTCCCAGACTTGTTTATGGTTTCAAATGCTGTATTCCAGAAATTGGCTGCACAGAAAGTTCTCGCTCCAGTTGATGATATGTACAAAAAGATGCCAAATCGTACTGCAAAATTGTATGATAAGGATTCTAAATCATTCACAACTATCGGTAAAAAATCTTATGGCTTGGCTCAGCCTGGTTCAGTTCCTCGAAACGAGGGTGTTCTTATCCGCAAAGACTGGCTTGACAAACTCGGACTCAAAGTACCTAAGACGATTGATGAATACTTCACTGTTATGAAGGCATTCACAGAAAAAGATCCAGATGGTGACGGACAGAACAACACTTATGGATATGGTGCTTATATCGAATCATCTGCTACAAACGAAGGTCTTGGAAGACGATTTGACCCAATCTTTGGTGCTTTTGGCGTTCCTGGTACATGGAATCTTGCTTCTAAGAAAACTTTTGGTCTTAACATCAATAAACCTGAGTTCTATGATGCTATGGCTTTCGTTAAGAAAATGATTGATGAAGGTGTAATCGATCCAAACTGGATGGCTTACAAGAAAGATGACTTCCGCGCTGCTTGGAAACAGGGACGTTTCGGAATCATGCGTGAACAGAATGCTGCTTATGCTTCACAGGGTAACTACACTCCATTTGATAACAACTTCCCTGATGGAGAATGGATTGTCATCGATCCTCCAGTAGGACCAAAAGGAAAATCTTCTTGCGGTACATATTCAGTAAGCTATCGAATCTATTGTGTTTCTGCAAAAGCAGCAAAAGCTAAAAAGACTGATAAAATCGCAGAACTCCTTGAATGGATGTCTTCTGACGAAGGTTACTACCTCCTCGGTTGGGGACAGAAAGATGTCAACTACAAATTGGACGCAAAAGGTGTCCCAACAACTGAAGGTCTTGCAGATCCATCAAAAGGATTCTCTGAGCCGACTATAATTCCTTATACACAGCTCCGCAACATGGTCTATTACAACAGTGACATTGAATTGGCTGCTCGATACCCAACTTGGTATTCTAAGAAAGGCAAGGAAATGTCTGCTCTTAAGACACTCCGCGAAATGCAGGCTAAGGCTTGGACTGCTTGTATTGGTATGGACAAAATGCCTGTTCCAGATGCTGATACAAAACGATTCTACGAGCAGGGCGTTATGGAGTTCATGAACGGAAAACGCGCTCTCAATCAGGCTGAATGGAAGAAATTCGTTGCTGAATTCAATTCTAACGGCGGAAAAGCGTGGGAAGACGCTGGTTTGAAAGTTGCTCAGGAACAGCGACTTATTAAATAGTTGATACGCTAGCCTAGCAAAAAAAAGCACTAGAGAAATCTAGTGCTTTTTTGTTTTAAAATATAAATTAAAAAAAAGATTTTCTTTTAGTCCGCGCTAGCGACGTATTGAATGCCGCTTCCCAAACAAAAATCTCCGCGAAATTAAATCGCTTCAAGAGCCTGCTTTAAATCCGCGATTATGTCCTCAGTCGCCTCAATTCCGCACGAAAAGCGAACCATGTCAGGCCCGACTCCGCAGGCGACAAGCTCCTCGTCGGTAAGCTGGCGGTGGGTCGCGCTCGCCGGGTGAAGAACGCAAGTTCGCGCGTCTGCAACATGAGTCGCAATCATCGCAAGGCGCAAATTTTTCATGAATTTTTCAGACGCCGCTCTTCCGCCTTTTACGCCGAAACTCACCACGCCGCAAGTTCCGTTCGGCATGTATTTTTGGGCGAGCGAATAATATTTGTTGCTCTTTAAGCCGGGATAATTCACCCAAGAGACATTTTTGTGGCTTTCAAGGAACTCCGCCACCGCCAGGCCGTTCGCGCAGTGCTGCTTCATTCTGACTGGGAGCGATTCCAAGCCGAGATTGAGCATGTAAGAATTCATCGGAGAAGGAACAGAGCCGAAGTCGCGCATAAGCTGAGCCGTGCATTTGGTGATGAACGCGCCTTCTTTGCCAAATTTTTCGGCATAGGTGATTCCGTGATAGCTTTCGTCGGGAGTGCAGAGACCAGGGAATTTTTCTTTGTGAGCCATCCAATCGAATTTTCCAGAATCAACGATACAACCGCCGACCGTCGAGTCGTGACCGTCCATGTATTTTGTGGTGGAGTGAGTCACGATGTCCGCGCCCCATTCAAAAGGGCGGCAGTTAATCGGAGTTGCGAAAGTGTTATCAACAATCAGCGGGACGCCGTTTTTGTGCGCGATTTTTGCCCACCGCTCGATGTCGAAAATCGTGAGCGCGGGATTTGCAATCGTCTCGCCGAATACGGCTTTTGTGTTCGGCTTGAACGCCGCCTGAATCTCTTCGTCGCTTGCGTCGGGCGAGATAAAAGTGAAATCCACGCCCATTTTTCGCATCGTCACATTGAAAAGATTAAAAGTGCCGCCGTAGATTGACGAAGAAGCGACGATGTGGTCTCCGTTCTGCGCGATGTTGAAAGCCGCAAAAAAATTCGCCGCCTGCCCGCTTGATGTGAGCATAGCCGCCGTGCCGCCTTCGAGAGCGCAGATTTTTGCCGCCACCATATCGTTTGTGGGATTCTGCAAGCGTGTGTAAAAATAGCCCGAAGCCTCTAGGTCGAAAAGTTTTCCCATGTCCTCGGAAGTGTCATATTTGAAAGTCGTTGATTGAATAATCGGAATCATGCGCGACTCG
>CAJOQA010000283.1 GCA_905236465.1 uncultured Treponema sp. | reverse complement strand
TATTCTTCTTTCACAGGTTCCAGGTGGAATGCTTTCTAACCTTGAAAGCCAGCTTAAGCAACAGAACGCTGGTGACAAAATGGATGAGGTTCTTGCAGAACTTCCAAAGGTTCATAAGGATGCAGGTTATGTTCCACTTGTAACACCAACTTCTCAAATTGTAGGAACACAGGCTGTAATGAACGTTCTTATGGGACGCTATACAACTATGACTCAGGACTTCCGCAACCTTATTACAGGTCGCTTTGGTAAGCTTCCAACTGATGCAAATCCTGATTTAGTAAAGAAGGCACTTGAGCAGAATCATATGGATGCAGTTGTTACCTGCCGTCCTGCTGACCTTATTGAACCTGAATGGGACAAGATGGTTGAAGAAGCAAAGAAGGCTGGTGGTAACGGAACTGATGAAGATGTTCTTACTTATGCAATGTTCCCCAATGTTGCTCCAAAATTCTTTGCTGAACGCTCTAAGGGACCAGTTGATGCAGCTAGCACATTCGCTAAGAAAGAAGTTTCTACAGGCTCAACAAGCACATCTTCTGCTAAGGAAAATAAGGGTGGATCATATACTGTAAATGTAAACGGTACATCTTATGCTGTCGTTTCAGACGGAAAGGGTGCTATTAGTGTAAACGGAACTCCTTATAGTGTTACATTTGGTGCAACTGGTGCTGCTCCTACCGTTGTAGCTGCTGCACCTCTTGCAACCGGTGGGGTAGAACTAAAAGCTCCTGTTGCAGGAACTCTTCTTCGCCATGCAGTTGCAAACGGTTCAAAGGTTTCAAAAGGACAGACTGTTATTGTTCTTGAATCTATGAAGATGGAGCTTGAAGTAAAGGCTTCTGAAGCTGGTACAATTAACTTTACTGTACAGCCTGGAAGTCAGGTTGCAAATGGTCAAGTTCTTGCAAGCATTGGTGGTGTTGTTGTTGCTGCCCCAGCTCCAGCTCCTGTTGCAGTCGCTCCTGCTACTCCAGTTCCTGCTCCTATTGCGGCAAGCGGTTCTGGTAAGGCTGTTAAAGCTCCTGTTGCTGGTACTTTCTTGCGTACTGTTGTAAGCGAAGGTGCTTCTGTTAAGGCAACAGATACAGTTGTTATTATTGAATCCATGAAAATGGAACTTGAGATTAAAGCCGGTGCTGATGGAAAGATTCATTTTCTTGCCTCTGCTGGTAGTCAGATTGCAAATGGTCAGGCTATTGCCGAAATATGCTAGGAGAGAAGAATGCCTATTAATAGTAAAAAGAACAATATGAAGATTGCTCTTGTCATGCTGATTATAATGGCTTTTGCAGGTGTAATGTCTCTTACTACAACTGCTTTAGCCCAAGATTCGGCTACTGCTACAGAGCAGTCTGAAAGTAGTCTTGATAAGATAATTAAAGGGACTGAAAATTGGGGAAACTCAAAAGATATTTCTGTATCTAAGTTTCTAACAGGTATTGGTAAATCAACTGGTATCTACAAGATGATTCACCATGAGACTGCTGAAGAAAGAGCTAAAGCTGAAGCAGAAAAAGCTGAAGAAGCTCGTCGTGAAAAAGAAGGTGAAAAACTTATTGCTAGCGATGAACCAACTCCAGGTTGGCAGCATCTTTTGATGATAGCTGTTGGTTTCCTTATTGTCTACCTTGCAGTAGGTAAGGGGTTTGAACCATTACTTCTGATTCCAATTGGATTTGGTACAATCTTAGTAAACATTCCTGGTGCTGGCATGGGAGATGCACCTCATGGTATGTTACACATAATTTACAGTGCTGGTGTTGGAAACGAGTTCTTCCCTATGCTTATCTTTATGGGTATTGGTGCAATGACGGACTTTGGTCCCCTTATTGCTAACCCAAAGACTGCAATTCTTGGAGGAGCAGCCCAGTTTGGTGTTTTCTTTACACTGTTTGGTGTTTCCCTTATGAATATGATTCCAGGTGTTGACTATACAATTCTTCATGCTTGTGCTATAGGAATTATTGGTGGAGCAGATGGTCCAACATCTATCTATGTTTCTGGCAAACTTGCTCCAGAGCTTATGGCTGTAATTGCTGTTGCTGCATACTCTTACATGGCTTTAGTGCCAATGATTCAGCCTCCAATCATGAAAGCTTTAACTTCAAAGAAGGAACGCCTTATACACATGGATCAGCTTAGACCTGTAAGCAAAACTGAACGTGTACTTTTCCCTCTTATGTTGCTTGTTCTTACAATTCTTCTTTTGCCTCCTGCTGCTCCGCTTATTGGTATGCTTGCATTTGGAAACTTTGTACATGAAGTTGGTTGTGTTCAGCGCCTTAGTAAAACAATGGAAAATGAACTTATGAACATTGTTTCTATTCTTTTGTCTTTAGGTGTAGGTAGTCAGATGACTCCAGAAAAAATTATCAACTTGAACTCTGTTGGTATTATTGTTTTGGGTCTTGTTGCCTTTGCAGTTGCAACATCTGCAGGTATTCTTATGGCTAAATTGATAAATGTGTTCCTTCCAAAAGGAAAGAAAATCAATCCTCTTATTGGTTCAGCTGGTGTTTCTGCTGTTCCTATGGCTGCCCGTGTTTCAAATAAGGTTGGTCAAGAAGCTGATCCTTCTAACTTCCTTTTGATGAATGCTATGGGACCAAATGTTTCTGGTGTTATTGGTACCGCTGTTGCAGCTGGTGTATTTATAGCAACTTTTGGAATGTAGTTCCTGTCCGCTATATTCTTTTTTGTTGTATCTAAAATTAATCTTGATATCCGTCAAAAACTGTGTTACAATAAAATAACACTTACTTTTGACGGATTTTTATGAAAATGTTTCATTTTAAATCAAATCATAGGAATATATCTCATGCCCGCTTTGCTCTTCGCGTACAACGCTTGCTGATTTCGTTTGGAGGAATCGCAGTTAACGTAATTCTTTCTTATCTGATGACGCGTTTCGGGATTCCTTTGTTTTTGGACAGCATTGGAACTATTGCGGTTTCCTGTCTTACAGGAATGCTCTTTTCGGGCATTTTTACGGCTGTTTTTTCAAGCGTTTTCTGCTCGTTCTTTAATGCTAGTGCCATTTATTTTGGAATCTTTAACGCGGCTGTTGCCATTTACACAGTCTGGTTTGTGCGCAAGTTCACTTTTAAAAGAATCGGACTTTCGTTCTTGTATGTTTCGTCAATCATTCTTTTTTACGCGCTCGTTAATTCTTCTGTTTTGTACGTGCTTTACGGAAGCTCGCAAGCCTCGCTTGTGGCTCAGAATGTCGCTTCTTTTTCAACGGCTGCAAATTTTCCGTATTTTCTGTCATTTTTCTTGATTAACATTCTTGTGAACATCTTGGATAAGGGAATAAGCTTTGTCCTTGTCCTTATTCTGATGCAGCTTACACCTGACTCCAGACTTTATGCCATTAAAAGCGGCGTCTGGAAGCAAAAGCCATTGACCTACGCTCAGCAAAAAACAATGAAAAAATGGAAGTCTGACATAAAATATTCCATTCAAAAAAAGAATACAGTTGTGCTTTTGCTGAGTTCAGTTCTTCTTGTTCTTGTGATGGGCTGGATTGGAGTCAAGCTTTATTTTGAGAACACAAAGGCAGAGCGGCTTGAACTTGGTTGGAATACCGTAAAATCAGCCGCACAAATTATCGATACTTCTAAAATTAATGATTACATAAAATATGGAACTGCCGCCGAAGGTTATGAGGATACGGCAAAGCTCCTTACTATGCTGTGGAATACGGCTACCAACGTTCAATATCTTTATGTAGTAAGACTGGAAGAGAACGGAACTCGTTTTATTTTTGATGTGGAAGACCCTAACGGCATTGAAGAAAGCTATAAGCCGGGGCAGCTTGTTCCTTTTGACCCGGAATTTAATTCCTATCTTCCTGATTTGTTCGCAGGAAAGCAGATAGAGCCTGTTGAATCAAAAACTCTTTTTGGCTGGATGGTGAGCGTTTATTATCCTGTAAAGGATGCTGACGGAAAATGCGCATGCTATGTTGCCGCCGACATTTCGCTTTATTATATGGCTGATTACATGAAAAGCTTTATGCTTCGTGTTTTTCTGATTATGGCAGGCTTTTTCCTTCTGATAATTGCCTATGCTATATGGACTACGGGCGTTTCAATCTCCTTTCCAATCACTGCGATGGCTGCCTGCGTAGACAGCTTTGCTCAGACCGACGAGGAGCAGGAAAAGCTTGATGAAAACGTGCGGACAATCCGCTCCCTTGATATTCATACTGACGATGAAATTGAAAAGCTCTACAACGCAATTTGCAAAATGACGCTGAATCAGGCGGAGCAGGTGCGCGACATCAGAAGGCTTTCGGAATCTACGCTGCAAATGCAGGACGGACTTATCATCACAATGGCGGATATGGTAGAAAGTCGCGATTCCGACACCGGCGCGCATGTTCAGAAAACCGCCGCCTACGTCAAGATTATTGTTGAAGGACTTAAACGCAAGGGCTACTACGCGCAAAAAATCACTCCTAAGTTTATGGCTGATGTGGTTCGCTCGGCTCCGCTCCATGACGTTGGAAAAATAAATATTCCTGACGGAGTTCTTAATAAGCCCGGAAAGCTCACTGATGAAGAGTTTGCAATAATGAAGAGTCATACCACAGTAGGAAAGCAAATTTTAGAAAATGCAATCAGTACGGTAAAGGGCGAAAGCTACCTTAAGGAAGCGCGCAATATGGCTGCCTACCACCATGAGCGGTGGGACGGGAAGGGCTATCCCGAGGGGCTCAAGGAAGAGGAGATTCCTCTTTCGGCACGCATTATGGCTGTTGCGGATGTTTTTGATGCGCTTGCGTCTAAGCGCGTGTACAAGCCTGCCTATCCAAAGGAAAAAGCCCTCCAAATCATTCGGGATGGCAAAGGAACCCAGTTTGATCCCAAATGTGTGGAGGTCTTTCTGGAGGCAGAGTCTGAAATTGGGGACGTTCTTGAAAAGTACAGAAACGCGGTGTGATGCACTAATCGAATATATAAATTTTTTCTTGCGGCACTCCCTCCGCTCTGCAAAACAATGCTTTGCAACCAGATGGATTTTTTT
>CAJOQA010000282.1 GCA_905236465.1 uncultured Treponema sp. | reverse complement strand
TTTGAAGCACCAGATTCATCAATTGATGAAAAATCTCCGTTTGCGCCAAAAGCAATTGCAATTAAATCTGCAGAAGAATTATAGTCAGAAGATTTATCAAGAAAAGCTGGTAACGCTTCTATTGTGTTTGTATCAAGAAAATCAGAAAGAATATCAGCCTGTTTTGTCATATCACAGATATTATAATTTTTAGAAAAAAGTTTCAATCACCGAAAAAAATTGCGTATTGTACTTAATAAGTTATAATGGATAGTAATATTTTGACAGGAGGCGTATGGTGAATAGTAAAAGAAAATTTATAAAGATACGCAATGTATTGATGGTTGTAAGCCTTCTGATTATTTTGCTCGCTATTGCTCTTTTGACACAGTTTGTTGTGAGCAATGGAAATAGTGAACCTGTCGAACTGCCTGAAGAATTTAGCCACAAAGTATTGCTGATAAATTCATATACTCCGCTTTATTATAGTCATGAATCGCAAAAGCATGGTCTGGAAAAAAGTCTTTATTCACATGGAATTGAATATGACGTAATTTACATGGACGCGAAATTTTATGGTTCTGATAAAGATTTGGAAGAGTTTTATGATTTTTTAAAGGTGCGCTTAGAAAATCGAACTGATTACGAAGCAATTTTGATTGGAGACGATGTTGCCCTTCAGTTTGCTTTGGAGTATCAGGATGAGTTATTTAAGGATTTACCAATCATCTTTTTTGGAATTAATGACCGGGTATTTGCTGAACGTGGTGTTCAGAATCAGAATATGACTGGTTTTTATGAAAAAGAATACTTTACCCCTACTTTTCAGTTAGCTTTAAAGCTTTTTCCAAATAATAAGAATCTTGTTATCCTTCATGATGATTCACAACCGGGCTGGTCTGATTATTTACTCTTCCGCGATATTTGCAAAAAAACTCCAGATTATAATTCTATAGAAATTGATACTTCAAAGCTTTCTTATGAAGAATTGGTTAATGAACTGGAAAATATTCCACAGGATTCAATTTTATTTTATATGTCATGTTACATAGATAAATATGGGAATGTTGAATCTGCAAAGGCCCGCACAAATACTCTGCTTAGCCATACTAAGGTGCCAATTTTCCGGCCTTACGAAGGTGGTGCAGAAGACGGCATTTTGGGCGGAATTTATATGAACTTTGAAGCTCATTGTCAGATGGTGGGTGAAGTTTTATATCGGGTTCTTTCCGGCGAAAATATTGATGATATTCCTCTGAATATGGATACACCTGGACTTTCTATGTTCAACTGGCATCAAATAAAACAATGGAAGTTAGATTCATCACTTTTCCCTAAAGATACCATTTTCTTTGATAAGCCGGCTTCTTTTTATGAAAAATATAAGTATATAATCCCAATCGCCTTACTTTTGATTATTGCCGCTTCACTTATGATTATTTCTTCATATCTGGAAAATAAAGAAGGGGTGGCTGTTAATAAGGAATTGCGAAAATCCATAGAAGAATTAAAACAGTCTCAGGAACTTTTACGGTATCAGGCAAAATATGATGATATTCTGGATATTTGGAATCGTAGATCTATTACAAGTTATATTCAAAAGGAAGTTTTGGCAGAAGATAAGTTTTCTATCATTATAATTGATGTTGATGGATTTAAATCTCTGAATGAAAACTATGGGCATCAGGCAGCAGACAAGATTTTACAGTATCTGGTTGGTATTTTTAAGAATCTTGCAAGTAATGAAGATAAAAACAACAGCTGGAAGCTGGCCCGATATGGTGGAGATGAGTTTATTCTGTTTATTCCAGATGTATGTCTTTCAGAAAATCACGATCTTGTACGAAAGCTGATGAATGGAATACACTCCCCTATTCCGCTGGGAGATGAAAGTCTTGCAATTACTGCCAGCATTGGTATTTCTAATTCTGATGGAATTAGCAGTCCGGAACAGCACGTTTTGAACGCAGAAAGTGCAATGTATGCGGCAAAAGATACCGGAAGGAACCGTGTAGTTCTTTTTGGTGATGAAATGCAGGATAAGGTTCGTTTAGACAATGTAATAAAAGAAAAGGTAGAAAAGGCTCTGAGTAATGATGGATTCTACATGCTTTACCAGCCAAAGGTAAATCTTAATACACTGAAAGTTTGCGGTTTTGAAGCTTTGGTGCGCATGAAAGATTCGGGGATATTGCCTTCGCAGTTTATTCCGATTGCAGAAAAAAGCGGATGGATTTGGCGCATTGGTAGAATTACTACAGAACTGACTATTAAACAGCTGGCTGCATGGCGGGATGCTGGCCATGAACTTCTCCCTGTTTCTGTAAACTATTCTAGTATCCAGCTTAATGACCATGGATATGTAGATTTTCTACTTACGCTTTTAGATAAGTATGAAATTGATCCAAAATATTTTGAAATTGAAATTACCGAAGGTATCTTTATAGAAAAAAGTGCCCTTGCAG
>CAJOQA010000281.1 GCA_905236465.1 uncultured Treponema sp. | reverse complement strand
CCAAAAGGGAATTTTACCATTTTTTGCAGTCTTTAAATAGTACCTCTGGGATTTAAAACAAAAAATTATTACATGCGTTTGCCCTGTAAGATGGAATAAGTGGTTTTATGAATTTTGAAAAGCCATAGTAAATTATAGCAATACCAATGCTTCCAAAAAGAACACGTAGAATTTTTTGAAATAGGGATACTTGTGTGGTAAACTTTATCCACCTGCTTTCTATGAAATGCCCCAATAAAACCACTAAGAATGATACTGCCACACTAAAGTAGTCGCTTTGCATTTTATACGGGTCAACTATAAGAAGACCATCAACATAGTCTGTTGGGTAGGGCTTGAATTTTACAATCAGGCTAAAGGTAATAACTAGAATACTTCCTGCTACTGCAATTAAAAGACCCCTGTTTTTCTTTTGAACTTTTTCTTCTTGTTCTTCCCATAAAAGAAGCTTATTAGTTAGGAATAAGCAGGCCTTCACTTACCCCTACGATAACATCTTGCGGTGTGTGGACACTTAAAAAATTGCGGGAAAAGGCAACTAAAAGAATAGTCAGGGCACAAACAACTACAGCCCAAGTCCAAGTATGCTTATTTTGACTTTTATCTTTTCTAAAAAGCGCATAGGCTAAAGCTCCATATTCGTTTGTTACGTTCTGGCTGTGCCCGCTTGGAAATGAATAGCCTGTAGCTCCGCTTTTTACTTTTTCAGGAGGTGTGATGCGACTGTCGCGAATCCAGGGGCGATAAACACAGAAACAATTTTTTATAAAGTTGTTTATAAAATTTCCTGCTGATTGTGAGAACAGTATAAAAAATCCCATACGTTTTTCTATGCACCAATATATTGCACATAAAAAGATTATGCTTGCAGGGCAAAAGGGAATATCTGTAAAAATAGAAAAAAAGTTTTCAACTGCAGGTCCTGCTTTTTGGCGAAGGTCTTGTAACCATAGAAGATATTTTATATCCATATTAACTCTTACCGTATTCGTATGCTTGTATGATAAAGTTTGTCATCTTCCCAAGCTATAGTTGCACCGTTCTTTTGCATAACACGAAGAGAAGGATGATTGTCTTTATGACAAGACATAAGTATAGTATCTTCTTTTACGATTTCTTTTGCTTTTTCAAGAAGCAGTCGGAGCCCTTCTGTCGCAACCCCCCTCTTACGATATTCTTTTGCAATTCCGTAGCCTATGTGACCTCCGTTTTCTTTTAACTAGTCATTTAGAAAGTGGCGTAAGCGAAAAAATCCTACGATTTCCTTTTTACCATTCTCCTCTAGCCATAAGAAAAAGTTTGTCTGCGGAACATAGCCTTCAGGTAATCCAATACCTTTAGCCATATTGATTTGATTTGGCAAAGCTGATTTTATAAAATCCTCATAAGAAATAGCACAATAATCGTTTGTAAATCCATTTTCATCTTTAGGAAGACTCCTAATATAAAGCCATTCTTTTTCTGCATCTTCTTCATTGATTTCTTTTAAATATAACATTATTGTCTGCCTGAAAAATGCACGTGTAAATGTAAGCCAGTTTCAACTTTGACTTTTGAAACTGGCTCTGATTTTTATTCTACTGCGGATTCAGCAGCTTTTACAGTTGTAATAGTCTTGCCAGCTGCCGTAAAGTTTACGCCCGCAATTTGGAAATGGTTTCCTTTTACTTCCATCTTGATTTTTTCAAGTTTGTCTATTTGAATCTTAGTAGGTTTTGAAGAAGCTGACGCAGGATCAGTTCCTTCAGGAACTACAGGTGTACCTGCTGCTGCCCAAGGTGCTGTAAGAAGTTCAACCCTTTCTTTGCCGTCTTCTGTATAGTCAGCTGCTAAAAGCATTCCATGACTTTCTATACCGCGCATCTTGCGTGGAGCAAGGTTGCTGACCAAAATGATGTGCTGCCCCAAAAGTTCTTCCGGCTTCAAGTAGGGGACAAGACCTGACTGAATGATGCGTTCTTGACCAGAGCCATCGTCCAATGTTTCTACATAAAGCATTTCACCCTGAGGGTTGCGGTCAACTTTTGTGATTACAGCTACACGCAAGTCAATATGCTCGTTGTAAAAGGCAACCTGATCTTCTGCAAGCTTCGGGGCTTTTTCTTCATTCTTTACTTCTTTCTTGGCTTCAACCTTTGTCTCTGTTTTTTTAGCTGCCTGGTCAATTTGCCTGTCTTTTGGTTCACTTTCCATAAGATACTCAAGGTCAAATTCTCCTGCAACACAAGGAACTGTTACTTGCCAATTTTCAAGAATTTGTGGGTGTACTTCTCCAAAAATACCTGCCTGCTTACCTTTTACAATAACCGCAGCTTGTCTTCCTGGAATAAAGCGGGGGTCATCGCTTTCCCTAACTTCATACTTGTGGTCAAGATAGTAAAGCAAAGTGCTTACTTCACTTGCAGCATCGTTAAAGTTTGCATTGTTTGAGGCGGTTAAAAAACCTAAACTTTGAATTGTTTTTGTTCCAGTATTTTCTGCGGGGTCAATAAAAGCAATTTTTCCTGCCTCAAAAATCTTGTGTGGGTAAACGGCATTACCGCTTTGGCTTTCGGCTTCAAAAAGAGATGCAATAATTGAAGGGCGAATAAACTGATAGTTTTCGCTCATGGGGTTTGCAATTTCAATGACATTCTTTCCGTCAATTCCCATCTTTGTAATATATGAAGATTTTGAACCTAAATAGTTAAAAATCATTTCCTGATAACCCATACCGGCCATAATTCCTTTTACTTTGCGGCTGTATTCAGTTATTGGAAGGAGACGCCCTATTGTAAAGTCAGAAGGGCTTTCTGGTTCAAAGAAGTCAAGATCCATACCAATCATAACATCTTCTATTACATCAACTTCATGGAGGAAGTCATTGCGGTATGCGGCAGGGCTTAGGGTAAATACTAT
>CAJOQA010000280.1 GCA_905236465.1 uncultured Treponema sp. | reverse complement strand
TTCTATTCCAAAAGATTCAACTGACCGCAACAGAACCAGCCCCTTTGCCTTTACCGGTAACCGCTTTGAATTCCGCAGCGTAGGCTCTAGCCTTAGCATTTCAGGTCCTAACACAGCCTTGGATGCAATTGTTGCCTATACACTCAAGCAGTTTGCCGATGAACTTGAAAAGGCCAGTGACTTTGAGAGCGCAGTGTCTGCCCTTATAAAGAGGGAGATAACCGCCCACTGGAGGATTATTTTCAACGGTAACGGCTACGATGCAAGCTGGATAAAAGAAGCTGAAAGCCGTGGTCTTTTAAACCTTAAGACTTTGCCTGATGCAATGACACACTATCTGGACCCCAAAAATATAAAGCTCTACACCGAGATGGGTGTCTATACGGAAAACGAGATGAAGGAGCACTATGAAATCAAACTTGAAAAATACTGTCAGGTTTTGAACATAGAGGTTCAGACCATGCTTGAGATGATAAACAAGGATATTCTGCCCGCAGCATTCAAGTACATGGAGGCTGTTGGAAAAACCGCAGCTCAGATAAAGAACTTAGTTCCTTCTGCAAAACTTTCAGCTGAGACAAACCTTATTTCTAAGCTTTCAGCCTTGGTTGATGAGCTTGCTGCAAAAGAAGATGACCTTGCGAAAAAGCATCTGAATGCAAAGCATTCGGGAGACAGCATGGCTATTGCAAAGGCCTACGCGGATGTTGTTTTGCCAGCTATGGCAGAGACCCGGGCTGTTGCTGATGAAATTGAACCCCTGTTGGGAGAAGGCTACAAGCCCTTCCCAAGCTATGAGGAGCTTCTGTTTATAAAGTAACGGGCACTTGCGCTCAGCAGTCTACTTGCTGGGCGCGGTCGAAGCTCCCAAAATTTATTTCATCTTAAGAATATGCGTGTTCATGAATTTCCCGACTATTGAAATCATGGGGCCTAAGGTGAGCCCTAAGATTATGGAGCCAGGAAGGGAAGTCTTTATCTGAATGTCAGTTCCGATTGTAATAAGAATACCTACGAGGACAGCTGTCAGGTCGTAAATTATCCTTGCAAGCGGACTTGGAATTCTTTTGCTTACTAAACGTCCCCACAGCATGGCAACTGCATCGTAGGGGGAAAGACCTAGTTGGGCATTCATATAAAAAGATGCACTTATAACAAAGCCCAATATCCCGATGGCAAAGATAATGATTTTTAGCCAGATAATTTCTCCGCTAAAGACTTCGGGCGGAAGCTTGTTTTTCCACAGCCAGCAGAAAAAGTCAGCGGTATAGCCAATCATAACCCAGTTAAAGATTGTGCCAAAACCTATAAGTTTTCTATCGGCAATCAGGACAAAAATAAAGAGAATAGCATTAAAGGCTAACTGCCAGTTGCCCAAGCTAATGCCAAACCTGCTACAGATATTCTTGTTCTGAAAAGTGTAGGGGTCAGACCCCCAGTTTACCATAATCAAGAAAGAAAGGAAAAATCCCATAAAAAGGATTCCGAAAAACATGCAGAAGAATTTCTTCCAAAAATTTTGACCGAGTGAAAATTTCATTAGACCATTATAGTACATAATCCCCTTGTTATCAATCTGTCTATGTATTAAAATAGCAGTATGAAAAAAGTTGCCCTTGTTTTCCCTGGAGTGGGCTACCATTGCGACAAGCCCCTCTTGTATTATGCAAAAAAACTAGCTGCCTCGTATGATTTTGAGATTATTGAAGTTAGCTATAAAAATATTCCGTCAGGGCTTTTAAAATCTGAAAAACTGCTTTTTCAGGCTGAAGATATGGTTTTTGACCAGGCTCGGGATTTTTTTTCTGATTTTGATTTTTCACCCTTTAGCCATATTTTGTTTATTTCAAAAAGCATTGGGACTTATGCTGCGGTAAAGGTTTGCGAGGCTTTTCTAAAGGAAAGTGCTACCCAAAAGTCAGCCCATATTTTGTATACCCCCCTAGAGCGTACATTTTCTTGCAACTTTCAAAAGGCCCATGTATTTGCTGCTGGCAGTGACCCCTGGATAAAGGGGAATTTAGTAGAAAGTTTTTGTAAAGAGCGCAATCTTCCGCTTGACCTTTACCAAAATGCAAACCATTCCCTTGAAGGTGGAAATGTTTTAGAAGATTTGAATGTTTTGCATGATGTTATGCAAAAAACTGCTGCCTTTATGCAATCTTTTGCTTTACAAGGATTTGTATGAAAAAATACAATATTCTGATTTTTGGCTCTAACACCCAGTCTCAAATTCTTGCCGCCAGGCTTTCTTTGTGCGGTCATAGCGTTTCCTTTTGCTCAGATGCAGTTACAGCTTCTTGGATAAATGACTGCGGAATTACTTTAATAGACGGCCAAAGCCTGTCTTCCTCTACCGTTTTTATAGAAGCATACACAAAGAGCAAGCCCCTTATAAACCGCCCATTTGATTTTATCTTCGTGGCGACATCCAGGCTAGAAGTATACCCCATTTTAGAAGATTTAGTCCTTTTGAGCAAAAAAAATCCTAACTGCCCCCTTGTTTTTATGACTATCGCCTTTATGGGCTTTGCTGACTTGGAAAAGGCTTTGGGAAGAGAAAATATGGCCTTTTGTGCCATATCTGCCGGTGGCTATCAGACTGACGAGGGAATTTTTTGCATGATGGGGAATTCCTTTGAAAAGATGTTTAGGCCTTCTGCCTGTGGGGAATTTTCAGGTAAAAAGACAGAGCGGCTCTTAGCCTTAAAAACGCTCCTTTACCGGTGCGGTTTTGACCTTTCCCTTTCTTTTCACGCTGACTCTTGGCTGAAGACCCATGCCCTAATACAAGCTGCCGCCGCAAACGCTCTATTTGCTTGTAATGCTGATAATTATGAGCTTAGTGGCCGCAAAGACCTAGTTTCTTTGCTTTGCGGGGCAATAAAAGAAGGCTTTGCTTTGCTAGAAAAGTATGGCTTAACAGCAGAACCTGAATTTTCTTCTTGGAAATGTCTGCCTGAACCATTGCTAACTGCAGCCTGCACTATGTTCTTTAACTCAACTTGTGCCGAATATACATTAGCAAGGCATTTTGCGGACTGCGCAAAGGAAATGAAAAGTTTGCAGGATGAAATAGATGCATTTGCTGACTATGCAAAGCTAGACTGCCCTTGCATGAAGGAGTTAAAAGAGGCTGCCTCTTTTTATTTTGACACTGTTTTTTTAGAAAAACTGGTATATAATAGAGCATAATGGGAAAATTATTTGTAAAAAAAGCTATAGTTTATATATTATTCTCCGCGCTTTCAGCCTTTTTTGTCTTTGGGCGGACTATACGCCTACCCAAACTTTCAGGGCGGCATTATGAAATTTATGAGACAAAGGGCCTGAATGCTTCTTCTTACGGGGAACTTCTTAACCTTTTAGCGGAAAAGTGTGGTTGGGAATTTGAATGGGTAGACATTCCAGAAGGCACATACTATAGGGAACTTGTCAGGGGCAGGGTAGACCTAGCCTATGACATAACAAAAACCGATGCTAGGATAGGCGAGGGGGCTTTTTTTAGCAATTACCCCTGTGGAACAGAGTATCAAGTTCTTGCTGCCCGTATGGGGGATAGCCGCTATAACATGGGAAATTTAAAAACCCTAGATGGGGCTGTAGTAGGTTACTATGCAACTGACCCCTTCCAAAAGCAAAAATTGGATGAAATAGAAAAGGAATTTAATATACACTTAAAAAAATACGCGATTTTTCCAGGACAGGACAGCCATAATCTCTTGATTAAAGAGACAATAGATTTAAGGGTAACTTTAGGTTCCTTCCCCTTAAGCGATGAAAAGGTTGTCTATAATTTTGTCCATTATCCGGTCTATTTTGCAACTTTTGACCCTTCAATAAAGGCAGACCTGGACAGGGCATACCAGACCCTTACAGATGAAGATCCCCTATTCCGCCTGTCTATCTTGATGAAGAACAATAATATTCCCACCTATGATTTTTCTAATTTTACTGAAGAGGAGCAGGCTTTTGTAGTTTCTTCTGAAAAGATTTTGGTCACTGAAAACAACATACTGCCGGTCTTTTCTAATATAAATAGGAACTTTTGGGATAAGATTTCAGATATTTCGGGGCTTGAGTTTGAGCAGGCAGAGGACATTGTTGCCTCAAAGGAAGAGGCCTTAAGGGAATCCACCATATTCAAGATGACATATTCACGGGAGATGGAGGAGAAGGGGGTGCTTTTTACGACCCCCTTTGCCTCTATTCCTATTAGGGTTATCTGTTCCCCCGATGTTTCTTTAAACAATATTGAAAAGCCTTATATGTATGACAGGCATTTCAATGCCTTTTCAAATGACAGGGCAACAATCGCTATAACTGCAAATATCCTTAAATTTCTTCCCTATTTTAGGGAAAAGTTCCGGCCCTTTGACTATAGGCTTTGTGATTCTGTTGATGAATGTCTAGAGCTGGCTTCTCAGGGGCAGGTTGACGGGGCTTTGGTTGAAGACTTTTTCTTGCTCCGCATAAATGACATTGAGGATTACCCCCGCTTAAAGAACCAGACTAAGATTTCTTACCGTGTTCCCCTTTGCATAGGGGTTTACGAAGGCGATAAGTCTGCCCTTATCGTGTCCATGCTAAACAAGACCTTTAGTCAGTTGCCCTTTGAATTTTATTCAAGTCTGCTAGATGAGTGGGGCATGTACACGAAGGCTAAGACTGCACGGTCCGTAAAGAAATTCTGGATTCTTTTAGGTTTTGCCCTTGCCGCTATCCTTGTTGTTATACAGACTACGATTTTCTCATTGCTGAAGGCAAAGAAATATAAGAAGAAAATAGAAACAGACCCCTTGACCGGTTTGCTAAGCGGTGAAGGCTTTAAGAGCAGGGCAAACCGCCTGCTTGAGCTTAACCCCCGCATTCCCTTTATTATGGCAGAGGTCAACATACGAAATTTCTCCCTTGTAAATCAGGTTAATACAGCCACGTATGGCGACCAGATGCTAAAGGTCGTGGCAAATGAATTGCAGAAACTTGAGGGGAAAAAGTCTACTTCCCTGCTTGCGAGAACCTACGCGGACTCTTTTTATGTCTTGCAAAAAAGCAGCCCCAATGTATCTGATGGGGTAAGGCATGTACACCATTTGCTGCAAACTGTCCAGGCTTCCCTTTCCGTGAAGGGGATGCCCGCTGTTATTCACGGCGGTTGCGCTTTTTCTGCTTCGGAAAAAAGACTTTTAGAAGCGGATTCGATGATGATGCAGTCAAGCTATGCAAGAAAATCTTCTTCTAACGGAATTTATTCTAACCTAGCCCTTTTTGATGACCAGGTTCACAAGCAGTGGGAGCTTGAGCAGAAAATTGAATCCAGCGTAAAGCAGGCCTTTGCCGACAGGGAGTTTTTTGTTGTCTACCAGCCTAAGGTCAGCCTGACTGACGGTAAGATTAAGGGGGCAGAGGCACTTGTTCGGTGGAAGAGCAAGGACTACGGCATTGTCCGCCCAGATATTTTTATACCAGTCTTTGAAAAGAACGGTTATGTCTCTAAGTTGGACTTTTACGTGTACCAGTGTGTTTTTGAATACCTTGACGAGCAGAAAAAGGCAGGTAAGCCTTTAGTTCCCATATCAGTGAATGTGTCTAGGTTGCACCATGACCCTGCCCACTTTGTGAATAATTTTGTCAGCAAGTTCAGTGAATATTCTTTGGACCCCAGCCTTGTAGAGCTTGAGATTGTTGAACGTTTTGCCGGCATGAGCAACGAGCGCCTTGTCCGTATGACCGAGCTTTTGCGTCAGGCTGGCTTTAAGGTGAACATGGATGACTTTGGTTCTGGTGAATCTTCGCTTAATATGCTTTCTGAAATACCTGTAGACGTAATAAAGTTTGACCAGCGTTTCTTGCGTCAGGCTGAAAAATCTAAGGATTCAATGATAATCTTGACGCAGATGGTCAGCATGGTCAGGGAACTTTGCAAGACCAGTGTTTGCGAAGGGGTTGAGACTAAGGAGCAGGTGGAAATCCTTAAGCGGATAAAGTGCGATTTAGCCCAGGGATATTTTTATTCAAAACCGTTGATGGTAGATGATTTTACTGCTTATGTGGCATCTCATATCTAGGGGTGGCGGTGATGAAAAAAAGTCTTGCGCTTGTATTTGTTTTGCTTCTTTTTGTTTTTTTATCTCTTGCTAATTGGTTCATTAGAATTAGCGAGGAGGTTTTAAGAAAACGCAGTGAATATGCAGTGGCTGCTATTGCGGAGGCTTTTTCTCAGAATTTTGCCCAAGCATCTCTTTTAGTGGAGCAGGCAAGGGATTTTTTGGATGTAAATAACGGGAATGTTGAGGACTTTGAAAAAGTTTCAAAGCTTCTTTTAAATAAAATAGAGGGGGTAAAATCTTTTCAGCTGCGCCCTGAAGATGGAAGCGTTTTAACCTTTCCTTCAAACGCCTCTTTGACCTATGACTCCACTGATGCTAACTATGCCTGGGAATCTAAAAAATGCGTTATATCAGGTCCTTATTATTTTGATGATACAGAAAAGTATTTTATTATCTACCATCCGGTTTTTCTTTCTTCAGGTGATCAGAATTATTTTTGGGGCTTTGTCCTTGAGCAGGTTTTGTTAAGCGAGATTTTTAAAACCAGCAAATTGGATGGCATTATTTCTTTTGACATCAATTTCCGTATTTTCAAGAACACTAACTTGAACAGGCAGATTTTTATCTGCGAGAATTTTAAGGGTAAAATTGATAACCCCATAGACCACCACTTTATGTTGGGGCAAAAACTGTGGACTATTTTATTAAAGCCTTCGTTTGGTTGGCAGCCAAATAAGTATATATGTTATGTTATAGCCGTTATTTTGGTCCTTCTTCTTTCTGCCCTGTACTATCTGGTTCATTCTGCTCGTTCCTCCAACAGAACCCTTAAGGTGCAGACTGAAACGCTAAAGTCCGTTTCCTTTAGGGAAAGGACCCTGCGCAGCACTTATGAGACAGCTCTTGAAAGCGCATCCCTTTTTTTGTGGGAACTGAACTTAGAGGATGGAAGCGCAGTTCTTTTTAATAACCCCTTCACTATTGAGTTTAGTAAGAAATATAATATTCCCCATGTCATTCCGGACTTGTATAATTTTATCCGTTCTATAATTTCTGAATCTGATTATGCGGCCCTTGATGAAGTAAGCTCAAAGATTCGCTCTGGTGAAAAGAAGGCTACCGCAATATTGAATTTGAAGTCGGGTTTGCAAAGCAGTTTATGCACAATAAAGATTGCCTATTCAGTTGAATTTGATGAGGATGGAAAGCCAATCAGGGCTTGCGGGGCAGGACAGGATATTACGGAAGATTCTATTTTACACGATGCTTACTATCAGGAGCTTTCCTTTTTTCACTCTTATAATGATTCAGAACTTAGGAGCCGCCTGCGCTTTAATTTGACTAAGGATTTGCTTTTGGAAAGCAGCCCCCAGAGCCATGAAATTTCTTTTACTGGCTACATAAATAATTCCTTTGCGCCTGATGAAATAAAGTTAGACCGTTCCTATATACTTAAAAAGTATGTGGAAGGAGAGCGTAATTTTGTAAGGGTTTTCTTCTGTAAGGATCTAGGTGAAGATGGAATGTGGCTACGGTCAGATACAAGGCTTTTGGCTTCCCCTGAAAGCGGTGACATTGAAATGTTCCTCTACATTTATGACAATACCCGTAAAAGAAATGAGCAGCTTATAATAAACCGCATTACATCTTTTGTTTACGAAGCAATCTGCATCGTAAATGTTAAGAGTAGGCTTTACAAACTTTTTGCGGCAAATGCAGGTTCTGTTGTGCAGAATGAGACTGGCTCTTATCTAGACTTTTTAGATAACATGGAATATGTTACCGTTGTGTTAGAAAGCAAAGAAAAGGCAGAAAAAGCTATCAGCCTAGAAAATATATGCAAGGAGCTTAACAATAACAATCAGTTTTCATATTCGATTAGCTTTGTAAACGAAAAGGGGGACCGGCTTAGGAAAATGTTCCAGTACTGCTACCTGGACGACCTGAAAACTAGGATAATTATTTTCGTTTCTGACGTAACCGATCAGTACGAGCAGAATCTGCATCAGATGCACGAGCTTAGGACTGCCCTTAACAATGCAGAAATTGCTAACAGGGCAAAGAGCGAATTTGTTTCCCGCATAAGCCATGACATCAGGACCCCTATTGGGGCAATTCAAAATCTTACGAAATTTGCCCGACAAGATATAGATGTTAAGGATAATCTAGTCCGTGATCTTAACCGCATAGACAGTTCCAGCCAGTTTCTTTTGTCCCTTATAAATGACGTTCTAGATATTTCTAAACTAGATAGCGGGGCAGTTAAGCTGAACCCTACCCCCTGTTCTTTTAAGGAGTATAAGGATGGCATTTGTTCCATAATGGAACCTATGTGCGCTGAAAAAAATCAGCAGTTTGAAATATCCCTGTCTTATGAAAATGCTGACATTTTCCCTGTTGTGGATAAAGTCAGACTGAATCAGATTACATTGAATATTCTTTCTAACGCGGTAAAGTATACACCTGAAGGGGGAACGATAAAGTATATCTCAAAGTCTACCGTTTCTGAAGACGGGGGGTTTAACCTGTGTTACCAGATTGTTGATAACGGAATTGGAATGAGCAAGGAATTCCAAAAGCACATGTTCGAGGATTTTTCCCAGGAATATGACAATATTCACCGGCCCAAAGGAATTACAGGAACCGGTTTAGGTCTTTCAATCGTAAAGAAAATGATTACTTTGATGAAGGGCACTATTGAGATTGAAAGTGACTTGGGAGAAGGAACTTCTGTTACAGTTTCGATTCCCCTAAGATATGTCCGTAAAAAGGATGAAGAGAATCAAGAAGGTGTCCTTATTGAGGATAAGGATTTTCACTTTGACGGAAAAATCCTTATATCTGAGGACAATGCTATAAATGCTGAGATAATGATCCGCATCCTAGAAAAAATGTGCCATAATCTTGTGCATGTGGAGAACGGAAGGCAGGCCGTGGACACCTTCCTGCAGTCAACTGAAAATGAGTATTCCCTTATCCTGATGGATATTCAGATGCCTGTTATGGACGGTTATGAGGCTACAAGGCTGATACGGGAAAGTGGACGCGAGGACGGGAAAAGTGTGTATATTGCGGCAATGACTGCCGATGCTTTTGATGAGGCAAAACAGAGGGCCTTGGATGCAGGGGTTAATTCTTTTTTGACCAAGCCCATTAATCCGGATAAATTAAAAATTCTTTTGCAAAAAGTTACTACAATAAAAGAGGAGGCGGTAACAGATGGAAAATGATACAAGAAAGAAAATCTTGATAGCAGATGATTCAGATGTAAACCGCTTGATTTTGTCTGAGATGTTGGGCAGGGAATTTGAAGTTCTTGAAGTGGACAACGGGAGGGATGCCTTGGAAAAGGTAAACGATCCTTCTCAAAATATAAGCCTCATGCTGCTTGATGTTGTTATGCCCATAATGGACGGTTTTGATGTTCTTCAGGCAATGAATGAGTCTAATGCAATTCAGACTATTCCGGTTGTAATTATTTCGGCAGAGAATTCATCTTCGTTTATCAGCAAGGCTTATGAACTTGGAGCTACAGATTACATAACCCGCCCCTTTAATATCGTTATAATCCGCAAAAGGGTTATGAATACCCTTATGGTCTACTCTAGGCAGCGGGAACTTGCAGAAGCTAACAACGCAAAGACTGCTTTTCTAACAAATATGTCCCACGAAATCCGCACTCCCATAAACGCGGTTTTAGGCCTTGATGAGATGATTTTGCGTGAGTGCACGGATCCTGCTATACAAACGTATGCAAATGATATTAAGAGTGCCGGTAAGTCTTTGCTTTCTTTGGTCAACGATATCCTGGACTTTTCAAAAATAGAATTGGGAAAAATTGATCTGCTGCCTGTTTCGTATGAAGTCAGCGGTCTTATCAACGATCTTGTGAATATGATTGCGAAGTATTCATCTGATCGTGGCATAGAGTTTAAGGTTGATATTGCCGGTGATATTCCCAACGGTCTCTTTGGTGATGATACAAGAATCAAGCAGTGCATTTTGAATCTTCTTACGAACGGTGTAAAGTACACAAAAAAAGGTTCAGTCACCCTTTCTATTACCTGGCAGGATTTTGATGAAGAGAATATCCTGATGCACGTAAAGGTAAAGGACACGGGAATCGGCATAAAAAAAGAAGATATTCCCCGCCTCTTTCATGCCTTTGAACGTATAGAAGAAAAGCGGAACCGTAGCATTGAAGGTACTGGGCTTGGCATGAATATTGTGCAGCAACTTCTCCGCCTTATGGATTCAAAGCTCCTTGTTGACAGTGTGTATGGTAAGGGCTCAGAATTTTCTTTTACCATAAAGCAAAAGGTTGTGAGCAGGGAGCCCTTGGGGGATTTTTCTGAAGCCTACCAAAAGGCAATGAAACAAACTTCTTCTTACAAGGAAAGTTTTAGGGCACCGAATGCAAAGATTCTTGTTATTGATGACAACAACATGAACCTTACTGTTTTTAAGGGACTGCTTAAGCAGACCCAGGTAAAAATTGATACTGCGCCCAGTGGCTTTACAGCCCTTGCCCTTGCCGCCGCAAATCGGTATGACATAATTTTTATTGACCACTTGATGCCTGGTATGGACGGTATAGAAACCTTCCACGCTTTGGAAAAACTTGACGGCAGCAATAAGTGTGTCTGCCCTGCCATTGCCCTTACCGCTAATGCTGTTTCCGGAGCTCGGAAAATGTTCTTGGACGAAGGTTTCTCTGACTATCTTTCTAAGCCCGTTGACGGTTCTAAGCTAGAGCAGATGCTGCTCAAGTATCTGCCTTCAAATCTGATTGAAAAGAGTTTTGTCGGCTCAATAGGGGGAGAGAAAGAGAAAAAAGAAGAGGTAAAAGAAAGTAGCCCTGCAACTTCGTCTTTCCAAAACGGAATAAAGATGCCCAAAATAGCCGGCATCGATACTGTTGTTGCCCTTAACAATTGTGGCTCTGCTGATATTTTTCAGGAAGTTTTAAAAGACTTCTATGACTGCATAGAAAGCAAGTCTGCTGCCATAGAACGTTTTGCAGCAGAAAGCGACTGGAAAAACTTTACCGTTGCAGTTCACGCGCTAAAGAGTTCTGCAAGGCTTGTTGGCGCGACCTTGCTTTCTGAAGATGCCCTGTATCTTGAGCAGTGTGGAAACAAAAAGGATGCCAGGCAGATAAGACACAGGACTCCTGCCTTACTTGCCCTTTACAGAAGTTACCTGGATCGTCTTGCACTTTTATATAATGAAGAAAGTGCTGTAGAGCAAATTGAAGAAAACGCAGAGACTATTGCAGAAGGTGAATTTAAGGAAGCCCTTTCCCAGATGCAGGAATGTCTTGAGGGGCAGGATTTTGACAACGCTTCTTATATAGTTCAGTTGCTTGAAAAATATGATTTGACTGAAAATGAAAAAAATCTTCTTGAAAAAATAAAAGAAGCTCTTTCTAGTAAGCAAGCTGATAAGGTTCTTGCCCTTTTATCTTAGAGGAGAGTGAATATGAGAAAAAAGATACTAGTTGCAGATGATTCTGATATGAACCGCCTGATTCTTTCGCAAATGCTCAGCGAGGAATTTGATGTTCTAGAAGTGGCGGATGGAAGGGACGTGCTTTCTGTTTTGGAAGACCCTCTGATTGACATAAGCCTTCTTTTGCTTGATGTTGTTATGCCCGGACTTGATGGCTTTGGGGTTTTGGAGGAAATGTCAAAAAAGAGTCTTTTTGATTCTGTTCCAGTCCTTATGATTTCTTCTGAAAATTCCCCCCAGTATGTGCGGAAGGCCTACGAGCTTGGTGCCACTGATTATATTACCCGCCCCTTTGATGCAAACATTGTAAAGCGGAGGGTTAAGAATACGCTTGTGCTCTATGCTAAGCAGCGCAGGCTTGAAAAGTTGGTTGAAGATCAAATCAGGGAAAAGCAGAAGAACAACAATATGATGCTTTCACTTTTAAGCAATCTTGTTGAATTCCGCAATGGGGAAAGCGGACTGCATGTCCTTCATATAAATGCCATAACAGAAATTCTTTTGGAGACTGTCTGCAAAAAGAATATAAGCTATAAAATGAGCAAGCAGGAGATTTCTTTAATCTGCATGGCATCTTCCCTGCACGACATAGGAAAAATTGTTATCCCTGAGCATATATTGAATAAAAGGGGAAAGCTTACCGCGGAAGAATACGAGATTATGAAAACACATTCTGCTGTAGGGGCGAATATAATAAAGAAGATACCGGCCGCAAAAAATGATCCCCTGCTTTCCTATGCGCATGAAATATGCAGATGGCATCACGAACGCTACGACGGAAGGGGCTACCCTGATGG
>CAJOQA010000279.1 GCA_905236465.1 uncultured Treponema sp. | reverse complement strand
GGCACTTACCAATTAGTAATTATGTGACGGGATTACTGCTAAGGTGGTTAGTGGTATTGGTGATGCTATGTTTTTGACGTGCCGCTTTGCTGGGCACTTACCAATTAGGGATTACATGCTGGGCTACTGCTAGTGGAGGATTATATTTCGCAGTTCGCGGTAGTTGCGAAAAGAAATTGTGGCTTCTTTTAGGGGAATATTAAACCACTTACGGAAGCCTTTTAGCAAGTAGGCGCTTTTCATGCCGAAGTTGTTTGCTCCGCCAACATCGTATTTCTTGCTGTTGCCAACATAAAGTATTTCTTCGGGTTTTAAATTTAACTTAAGGGCTAAAATACCAAAGGGGTACTTGCTTGGCTTTAGTGCCCCTGATTCCTCAGAGCCAATACAAACATCGCACAAAGACCTAATTCCCCAAATGCTACCCTTTTGCTCTGGGGGAAAATCTGAAAGTAAAGCTATTTTTAAGCCAGCAGCCTTAAGGGCACAGACGGTATCGTAAACAAAGGGGTAAGGCTTTATTTTCTTAAAATAAGGTTTAAGTCCTTCATAACAGACAGAATTTATCTGATCTTTTGCATCCTCTATAGGAATTTTCATAATAGAGGCAAGTAGTCTTGCTTGATATTCAAAAAAATCAGGGAGGGGGGCTGTTTGATGCAGACGCCGGCGGACTTTGCTGAACTTTACAAAAAAAGCTGCGTGCCTTATAAAATAAAAAATCAGACGTGAATACAACTTTATCTCTGAATAAAAAGTTCCGTCTATATCAAATGCAACAGCTTTAATACCCTCTATCATGCTTTTAGTATATATTTTTTTTTACCATTTTACAAGTAGAGGGATTTTTTAACCAGCCTATTCCTCTGAAACTTCAACTTCAACTTTTTCTTCTTCTGTTGCCTCATTTTCTGCAGAAGTATCAACTTCTACAAGGTCCTGGGCCTTGGCAGCCTCCTTTGCTTGGGCTTTCAGCTGCTTTTCATGTATTTTATCTAGCGTGGCTTTGGGGACCTTTGCCAAATCATTTTTAGCCATCTTGTAGTATTCCCCAGAAAAAGAACCTGGGACTGAATTATCATAAATAGAAATAATCTCTTCTAAAAGGGGGACTGCTTCTGAATAATTTTTAGCCTTTATATAAATGTGGGCAATCTCATACTTACCTTCTAGGTAAATGGAAGTATCCATTCCGTAACGGGCTATGAGGGTGTCGTAATAGTACATGGCAACCTTATCGTGACCGCTGTTATAAGAATCCTGAGCCCTTTGGACAATTTCCCGAGCAGTCAAATCGTTGGGAATATCAGGCATTACTGTTGTACAAGAAAAAAGAAAAGATGTAACAAACAAAACCGAACAAAATCTTACAATATTTTTTACCATTAATCTTGAATCTTTCATTGTGCTAGTGTATCATTTTTTATGGATTTGATACAGTCCCCCACAGTATTTTTTTCTGCATATTAAACAACAGGAGGGACAATTAGTTACAAGTTAAATCAGGAGAATTAAATATGATAAAAGCAGGAATAATAGGCTCAACAGGATATGCAGGCGTAGAACTTTTACGCATTCTTCTTAAGCACAAGGAAATTTCAGAAATTTTTTGCTCATCAAAGACTTTTGAAGGTCAGAAAATAGATGCCGTTTACCAAAACCTTATAGGGCAGCTCGGGGACAAGTGCAGGGCAACCCTTGTTTCAGCAGAAGAAATAAAGGAAAAATCAGACATACTGTTTACCGCCCTTCCCCACGGTCTTGCTGAGGAAGTTGCTGATTACTGCCTGAAAAATGGTAAAAAGCTGATTGATTTAAGTGCAGACTTCCGTTACGGTCTTGACGAGGAAACGTTTAAAATCTGGTACAAGAAGGAATGGAATTTTCCCAAAACCCACGAGGTCAGTATTTATGGGTCCCCAGAAATGAACCGTGAGAAGATAAAAAAAGCGGATATAATAGGGAACCCCGGTTGCTACGTAACCAGTGCGACCTTGGGGCTACTGCCGGTCCTAAAAGAGAATCTTGTTGACACAGCCTGTATAATAGTAGACAGTAAAAGCGGTGTGACGGGAAGCGGCAGGAACCCAACAATGAGCAATCAGTTTTGCGAATGTGGTGAAAGTTTTTCTGCCTACAAAGTAGGGGCACACCGTCATCAAAGCGAAATTGAGCGGAACTTTTCTACCCTAAGCGGGCAAAAGGCAAGCGTCGTCTTTACCCCCCACCTGCTACCACAAAACAGGGGTATCTTGAGCACAATTTATGCTAAGCTTACCCCTAAAGGCCAAGAGATGAGCCTTGAAGATTTAAGGAAAGTTTATGAAAATGCCTACAAGGACGAACCCTTTGTTCGTTTTTTACCAGAGGGGATAAATCCAACCACAAGAACCGTCCGCTACAGTAACTTCTGCGACATTCAAATCTATAAGGTAAGTGATGGCAAAATGCTTGAGGTTGTAAGCGTCCTAGATAACATGATAAAAGGGGCCGCAGGTCAGGCGGTACAAAACATGAACCTGATGTACGGCTTTGCGGAAACTGAAGGAATCGACTTTATTCCCCCAGCCTTCTAGGAGACCAGCATGAAAAAAGGTAAAAGTATTTTTATAGCCTTAGCCCTGACCTGCTCGCTTCTTTCTTGCGCAACAAATCAGCAACACGATGCAGCAGCCGCTGCTAACGAAAGTGCTAAAGAAGGGGTAAAAGGCAGGTTAATAGAAGTGGAAGGATCTTCTAGCGAGGAAACTAGCCGGGCAACAAACAAATTTGAAAATTCAGAGACAAAGCTGTGGACTAAATCTGATTGGAACAAGAACTCTTCGGTTTATTTAAAAACAGACGGGGATTCTGACATAATTTCCTTTGTAACCACCGGCAACGGTAACAAAATGCTTTCCACTAAGATTGATTTCTCGAAACAAAAGGAATATGCCCTTTTAGTCAGCACCGCAAAAGATGGTAAAACCTACGACCTTTCTAAAAGTATTCTTAAAATCCGCATCTATATTCCCGCAGAATTTATCAACAAGAATTTAGAGAGCATCCTCCGCTTTGTAATCTACTACGGAAATGACACAAAATATAAAACTGATTCTTTTAGTGGACTTCAAGCCTTTCATTTTTCAGATATAGGGCACGGCTGGCAGACAATAAGCCTAGACTTTAAGAACAAAAACTTTTCGCTGGGAAAGCGACAAGGTAAGTTTGACTTGCTTGAGCAGGCGGTAAAGAATAGCCGCCTATTGGGTATAAACATTCAGGCTTTAGAGGCAGCATCAGCTTCTGGCAATGTTTTGATTGACTGGGTCTCTGTAGAAGCAGCCCCCTGACTCTGCTCTTTTGCATACAGCAATTTGAGTAAAATGGGGGTTGTTACAGAAGAAATAATTATAAGCAGAATGACTGCTGTAAAAAATGACTCTTGTAAAAGACCTGCGGCTAAGCCCCTTTGGGCTACAATAAGGGCAACCTCGCCGCGGGTCATCATGCCACAGCCGATTTTTAAGCTATCGCTTCTGTTGAAGCGGCAAAGCCTGGCCATTGCCCCGCAACCCAAAACTTTTGATACCATTCCAACAAGAACAAAGCCAATGGAAAAGAGCAACATTGAAGTGTCTACACTGCGGACATTTGTCTGTAACCCTATACTCGCAAAGAAGATAGGGCCAAAGAGCATATAGGAGTTTATGTCCATCTTCCTTGAAATATAAGCAGAATCCTTTGTAGAGCAAAGAATTACACCCGCAATATAGGCACCCGTAATGTCAGCTACGTTAAAGAAATGGCTTGCAATGTAGGACATTGAAAAGGCAAGCGTCAGTCCGATTATGGGGATACGGCGGGTATGGTTGTACTTTTTTTCAAAGAGCTTAAAGACCTTGTGGAAAAGAAGGCCAAAAATCAGGGCAAAGACAAAAAACAAAACGGTATGGACCACAACCTTTAAAATGTCAGATGAGGGATCTTTAAATCCTATTACCACAGTCAGGACTATAATACCAATTACATCGTCAATAATTGCCGCAGAGGTGATTGTAGTTCCGACAAAACTTGAAAGTTTTCCTAATTCCTTTAAAGCCTGAACTGTAATGCTAACAGATGTTGCAGTAAGAATAGTTCCGATATAGACTGCCCTATAGAAATTTTCAGAGCCAAACGAGTCAAATCCGTAAAAGCACATAAAAAGAATTGTTCCTGCAATCAGGGGGATAAAAACTCCTGCACAGGCTATTAAAGTAGCCTTAAAACCGCTTTTTTTTAGGTCTTTGATATTTGTACCCAGCCCCGCGTTGAACATCAGCATAATAACGCCAATCTCTGCCATGCCAGAAAGTAACTGGGAGGGATTTACCCAGGCTAACAGGCTTGGCCCAATAATAAGCCCTGCTATAATTTCACCGGCCACTTGCGGAGCCCTTGCCTTCCTAAAAATAATACCAAAGACTTTTGCAAATATAATGATTATGGCAAGCTGCCGTAAGATTTCAACCGTTTCCATAAGAACCTCTAATTTTGCGTTTTGTTGCATATAATACTGTTTTTACGAAATATTTACAAGCTAGTCTTGAGGGAAACAGCAGATCTTGCTATACTAAAGCCTATGCACTGTAGATTGGGAAAAACCAGGGTCTGTTGTACGATTATAGACAGACTAAGCGTAAAAATTCGGAAAAATTATATTCTAAAGGATATAAGCTTACACTTACACTGCGGGGAGCTGACTGCGGTTGTGGGAAAAAACGGAGCGGGCAAATCTACTTTTATGAAGGCCCTGCTTGGCGTAATCCCCCACACAGGAAGTGTTACCTTTGAAAGAGGGATTCAGTCAGGAAGGCAGGTGGCGAAACACACAAGAAAGGCAAAGCCAAGATTTGGTTATGTGCCCCAGTCCTTGTCTTTAGATGAAGGCAGTCCTGTTAGTGTTGAGGATTTAGTTCTTTCTTGCACAAGTAAATATCCGGTTTGGCTTCCCAGGCGAAAAAAGGATAGGGAAAAGGTTATAGAAATCTTAAAATCAACTTCAGCCCAGTCCCTAACAAAAAGAAGGGTCTGTGAGCTTTCAGGGGGAGAACTGCAAAGGGTTATGTTAGCTCTTGCAATACACCCCTTGCCAGATATTCTTCTTTTAGACGAGCCTGTGAGCGGAGTTGACAGGGCAGGCCTTACATCCTTTTATTCACTTGTGTCTTCTTTGCGCAGGGACTATGACATAACCATTATCCTTATAAGCCACGACCTGGACCTTGTTGCAGAACACGCGGACAGGGTAGTCTTTATTAACAAAGGACAGGCTGTTTCCGGCAGGGTTGAGGAAATCTATAAAAGAGAGGATTTTATAGAAGCTTTTGGCCACATGACCTTTGACAAGGAGGCAGTAGATGCAGACGCTGTATAAGATAATGGATGCAATTCTGCCCTTTAGCTGGCTTGAACCGCTTTTTATGAAAAATGCCTTTCTTGCAATAATTACGGCCTGCCCTCTTTTTGGGGTCTTGGGAACAGTAGTTGTGCAAAACAGGATGTCTTTTTTTAGTGATGCAATAGGACATTCAGCTCTTACGGGGATTGCCCTGGGGGTAATTTTAGGAACAAAAAACATAACGCTTTCCATGGTGATTTTTTCCCTTCTTTTAGGTTTTGCGATTATAAGCGTAAAAATAAAGGGGCACGCATCCGCTGACACAATAATCGGTGTTTTTTCTTCAACCGCTGTAGCCTTAGGAATTGTGCTTTTAAGTTCTACTAAAGCAAAGTATCAAAAGTACCTTGTGGGAGATATTCTAAGCATAAAGCCTGCGGAAATAGCTTTGCTTTTGCTTTGCATAGTGGCGACACTTGTAATATGGCTTCTTTTCTATAACAAAATGCTGCTTACAAATATGCATGCAACCTTTGCCCATAGCAGGGGAATAAAGACTTTTTTTATTGAGCAGATTTTTGCCCTTTTGATTGCAGCGGTTGTTACTGTAAGCATAAGTTGGACAGGCCTTTTGGTAATTAACAGCCTACTTGTTCTGCCCGCAGCGGCATCAAGATTAGTTAGCAGATCAAGCAGGGGTTATACGGTAACTTCCTTAATCATATCTGAATTAAGTGGAATTATAGGTTTGGCCCTTTCCTACTATATAGACAGCGCATCGGGGGCTACAATAGTACTGGTAAATGCAAGCATATTCATCATTTGTTTTCTGATAAAAATCTTAAAAAAAGAGGCATAAAAATGAAGGTTAAAGCTGTAATTTTTGATCTTGACGGAACTTTGCTAAACACCCTTGAGGACTTAGCGGATTCTTGTAACGCAGCATTAAAGGAGACAGGATATCCTGAAAGGTCTATAGAAGAAATAAAAAACTTTGTTGGTAATGGGCTTGTTCTTCTTATGGAGCGGGCCTTGCCTGCTGGCAGGCAGAACCCTGACTTTAACAGGGCCATGGAAAGTTTAAGGCGTCATTATGCAAATAATTGGAAAAACAAGACAAGGGCATACCCTGGCATTGAATCTCTTATCAGCAAGTTAAATGAACAGGGGATAAAAACCGGCATTGTTTCCAACAAACCTGATGAACGGGTAAAAGATCTTGCAAAACTTTACTTTGCCCCATATATCTCTGCTGAATGTGCTGTTGGTGAAAAAGAAAAAGAGGGCATAAGAAAAAAGCCTGCCCCTGATTCTGTTTTTACAGTCATGAAGATTCTCGGTAGCAGTAAGGAAAATACTGTTTATGTGGGGGATTCAGACGTAGACATAGAAACTGCGGCAAACGCAGGGCTACCCTGCATAAGCGTAACTTGGGGCTTTAGGTCACGGGCCTTTCTTTTAGAGCATGGGGCCAAACACTTAGCAGACTCTTGTCAAGACCTTATACAGGTAGTGGAAAATATTTTTTAGAGTTGCCCTCTTAGAATTTCAAGACCTGCACCTAGTTCCTGCTGACTTATATTAAGCGGAGGAACAAGCCGTACCGTGTGGTCCCCTGCAGTGCTAAAGAGCAAGCCTTGAGCAAGGCAGTCTTTTTCTACTTGAACAGGGCTATATTGATCCTTTAGCTGAATGCCGACCATGAGCCCTAAGCCCCTAACATCGCAAACCTTGGGACTGTTCCAAGAAGCTACTGTCTTTTTAATATACGCCCCCTTTTCCTTTACTTCTTTAAGGAAGGAAGGCTCTGTAATGGTTTCTAGCACAACTTTTGCTGCAGCACAAGCAAGGGGGTTTCCGCCAAAAGTTGACTGGTGGTCTCCTGCTACAAAAACATCCGCCGCCTTATTTCTAAAAAGACAAGCGCCCATTGGAACACCACCGGCAATTCCCTTTGCTAGGGTAACGACATCAGCTTCTATGTCATATTGTTCACTTGCAAGCAGGGTTCCTGTTCTTCCCATGCCGGTTTGAACCTCATCCGCAATAACAATTGCACCTGCATCATGGGCGGCTTTAGCTATAGATTTAGCCCAGTCCTTATCTAAAGGAAGAACACCGCCTTCCCCCTGAACACATTCCATCATGAGGGCTGCTGTAGAAGAATCAAAGGCTGACTTTAGCGCTTCCTTGTCATTTGCCCGTATCGTTTTGAACTCAATAGGATAGGGAGCAAAATAGTCAGGGTGGAACTTATCCTGACCGGTTGCCATAAGGGTTTCCATTGTGCGACCATGGAAGGACTTTTGCAAAGTAACGATTGTCTTTCTCTTAGGACCACCATTTAAGTGCCCGTATTTTTTTGCAAGTTTTATTGCAGCCTCGTTAGCCTCAGCCCCGCTGTTACCAAAAAAGACACCGGTAAAGCCTGTAGCCTTCAAGAGCTTATCCGCGTACTCAACTCCGATGTCGCTTAGGAAATAATTGCAAATGTGGATTTGCTTTTCAGCTTGACCGGATATTGCCTTTACCAAAGGCTCATAGCCATGCCCTAAGCAGTTGACGGCTATGCCTGAAAGAAAGTCTATGTATTTTTTTCCGTTAATATCAGTCAGGGTTGAGCCTTTGCCGCTTACAAACGTAACATCAAAAGAACCATAATTATTTACAACACTCTTACTTGGCATTTTATCCTCCTAATAAATCATTGTCCCGATACCCCTGTCACTGAACATTTCAATAAGAAGTGAATGGGGGACCCTACCATCTATTATGTGGGTACGTGGAACACCGCCGTTACGGGCTAACATACAGCATTCAATTTTAGGAATCATGCCACCTGCAATAGTTCCATCTTTTATAAAGCCCTCTACATCAGACAGGTGGATGCGCTGAATTAGGCTTGTAGGATCATCCACATTGCGGAGAACGCCTGGCACATTTGTAAGCTGCACAAATTTTTCAGCCTTAAGGGCAACTGCAATTTTAGCGGCGGCAGTATCAGCATTTATGTTGTAGCGGTTGGCATCACCGTTTTCACCTAAGGCTACAGTTGAGACTACAGGGATAAAGTTTTCGGCAAGCAGAGAAGTAATAATCTCAGGATGAACTTCCGTTACTTCACCGACAAAGCCCAAATCAGCCCCGTCCTTTTGAATTCTCTTTGCCCTAAGCAGGCCGGAATCCACACCGCTAAGTCCTACAGCCTTTCCCCCCTGCTGCAAAATCATGCCGACTATATCTTTGTTGAGTTTTCCGGTAAGCACCATCTGAACTATTTCCATGGTTTCAGAATCAGTATAACGCAAGCCGTTTACAAATTTGCTTTCTTTACCTACCCTGCTTAGCATATTGTTTATTTCAGGACCGCCACCGTGAACTAAAACAACATGGATTCCTATTGTATTAAGAAGAACTATATCTTCCATTACATCAGCCTTGAGGTCTTCGTTGAGCATGGCATTACCACCATATTTTACAACGACAATCTTTCCACACCAATGCTTAAAATACGGCAAGGCCTGGACCAAAACTTCTGACCAATGCTCGTTATCAAGTTTTGTATTTTCCATAATTATATCCTACATATAAATAGTGAGAGCCTCGAAAAAGTTCAGAGATCGAAGCTGTCCTTTTTCGAGGCAAGTTTTAAAAAGTGAGATACACTAGGTGCGATAGTCCCCGTTTATCTTTACATAGTCGTAAGTAAGGTCACAGCCCCAGGCAGTTCCGTAGGCACTTCCATCTTCCATAGTAACATTAATGGTAACCTCAGCTTCACTAAGAATTTCCTTAGCTAAGTCCTCGTCAAAGGCAAGCGGCACTCCGTGGTCAAAGACCATAACTGACTTTTCTTCCCCTTCCTGAAGCCCAATTACATCAGTGGCCCCATGCCGCAAAACACCCTTACGGCTTACAAAAGTAACGGAAGTCTTGTCAGGGTCAAATTCTTGGCCAGAATAACCTAAGGCACAAAGGATGCGACCCCAGTTTGCATCTTTTCCAAAAAATGCGGCCTTTACCAAAGAAGAAGAAATAACGCTTTTTGCAAGGGCCCTGGCTGTAGCTACATCTTTTGCACCAGAAACATTGCATTCAATCAGGTGGGAAGCTCCTTCTCCATCACCTGCAATCTTTTTTGCCATTTCAGTGTTCAAGGCATTCAGCGCTTGGAAAAAGGCATCAAAGTCAGGCCCTTCACTTGTAATTTCCTTGTTACCGGCCATTCCGTTTGCAAGAATAACAAGAGTGTCGTTTGTGGAAGTATCACCATCTATAGAAACGCAGTTGTAGGTAGCAGCTACGCTTTTGTGCAAAGCTTTCTCTAGCATAGCGGACGAAATTGCGCAGTCAGTGGTAACAAAAGAAAGCATGGTCCCTAGATTTATATGAATCATGCCTGATCCCTTGCACATGGTTCCTATGGTAACTGTCTTTCCTCCGATTTCAGTTTGAATAGCACACTCTTTAAAATGGGTATCTGTAGTCATAATTGCAGTACGGGCTTCTTTATGGCCTTCCTTACTAAGCATTTCTTTAAGCTTGCCCACATTCTCCTCTATTTTTTCCACTGGCAACTGCATTCCGATTACACCGGTAGAGCAAACAATTACATCTTCTGCCTTTATGCCTAAAACAGAGGCTGCAGCCTGTGCCATACGCTTAGCATTATTATAGCCTTCCTGACCAGTACAGGCATTTGCAATTCCAGAGTTTGCGATAATCGCTTGAGAACGTCCGTCTGCAATATGGCTTTGAGTTACTTTTACACATTCAGCCTTTGCCCTATTCTGAGTGAACATTCCAGCCGCACTACAGGGACGCTGGCTAAAAACAAGGGCAGTATCATTTTTTGTACGCCCCTTGCGGAGCCCACACAACATTCCGCTTGCCGTAAAACCAATAGGAGAAGCAACTCCACACTCAGCATCACCTGTAAGAAATTGCATAATTATACACCCCTTTTCCGCAAATTTTGCATAATTATAGCATATTTTATATACTTTATCAAGTAGCATAACATTGCTTTTAGTGCTAAAATAAAAGTATGATTAAAACGAATTATCACACACATTCATTATTTTGTGATGGAAAAAACAGTGTTGAGGAAATGGTAGTAAAGGCCATTGAATTACAATTTGACATATTGGGTTTTTCTTCGCACAGTCTCTGTTCCTTTTCTACTGATTGGCATCTTCCTGTAAGGCGGCATAAAGAATATGCTGATGAAGTAAAAAGAATAAAAGACTTGTACAAGGACAAAATAAATATACAGCTTGGCTTTGAATCTGACTATTTATATGGGGTAAATATTCCCAGAAAAGATGCTTATTCGGATTTTAATATTGACTACCTGATAGGGGCAGTCCATTATGTAACAAATGAAAATGGCTCATTTGCAGTTGATTATTCAGCAGAGCAGGTAAAAAAAGATATAGAAAATATTTTTTATGGAAACAAAAGCGAAGTTGTTCATGCCTATTTTGAAAACGAAAGGACTATGCTAAAAAAAGGGGACTTTGACATTATAGCTCATCCTGATTTAATAAAAAAGCATAATTCCAAGCTGAATTTATTTGACGAGAATTCTAAGAGTTACAAAGAGGAATTACTTCTTACAGCTGATGCTATACAAAAGGCTGGTGTTATCGTAGAGATAAATACTGGCGGAATTGCGCGGGGCTATATTCAGCAGCCCTATCCTTCTCCCTACTTTTTATCTCTTTTGTTTGAGAGAAAGGTCCCCGTAACTTTTAGTTCAGATGCACATTCAACAGACCACCTTGACTTTTGGTTTACACAGGCCCTTGATTACATACAGAAAGCTGGCTACAAGGAAATGGCGTATCTTGATTCTGGGACTATAAAGTTTCAAGCTATTTGATAAAAAGCCACTTTCATGCTATACTTGTTTTATGAATACACAGAGATTTTTACCGATTGGCATTCAGTCATTTCAAAAACTTAGAGAAAACAAGTGTGTGTACGTGGATAAAACTAAATTTATTGCACAACTTGCACAATATAACTGCCCCTATTTCTTAAGCCGTCCCCGTCGCTTTGGCAAGTCTCTGTTGCTTTCTACGCTTAAGGCATATTTTGAGGGCAAAAAAGATTT
>CAJOQA010000278.1 GCA_905236465.1 uncultured Treponema sp. | reverse complement strand
TGGCAAAACTGCTTATCGGAAGCGGGGCTGATTTGAATCTCATTGATTTCCATAAGGATGTATGCCTGGTAATCAACACGCCGAAAGCAAAGAGCAACTACACTGAGGACATAAAGACAATCCGCAAGGCTTGCAGTGGCTTGGGCTACATCCGTGTTTCAAGCGACAAACAAACGGTAGAAAATCAGCTATTTGAAATCAACAAATTTTGTGAAAAAGAAAATCTGCATATTGCGGTTGGATCGAAGAAACAATCAGCGTAACAAAGAATTACAACAAGCGAAAACTTGGTGAGCTTTTGAATCAAGTGCAGAAAGACGACTTGATTATCTGCGCAGAGCTTTCAAGGCGCGGAAGAAACCTTTATATTTATAACAAGGGGCTTAAGCCCCTTGTTAGGATGCACACCAGCGAAACAAGTGTACACCATGAGTTTTTTTTCAAACCTGCCACTATATACTTAGCATCTTTGCTATGTAGGCCTTTGCTTTTTTATATACTAGGGGGTTCAGCCAAACCAAAAGTGTCAGCAGTTTCATGAGTCTTACTTTATTGCGTGAAGCGCCGTGCTTCTTAAAAAAATATATGCGGCTTGTCATAAAATTCAGGGAAGAAAAAGTTGCAAGGTAGCGGATGGGATGTACAGACTTCTTTCCTGACCCACCTTCAAGATGAATAATTTCAGGACCGTCTATTACTAACATCTTCTTGCCTTCCTTAAAAAGAGTATACTGCAAATCTGTTTCTTCACAATACATGAAGATTTTTTCGTCAAAACGGGCAGAAGGGGCGTTTAGGAGGAAAAGATCTGCACCTATTATTTGATCCACTTGACCTATATATTTTTTTTCGCTTTCAGAGCCCATAGTATTTTTAATGAAAAGAGGCTTAGACAACAAAAAGAGAAAAGTCTGCTTATAAATCCCATATACAAGATGAATTAAATCGCTTATTGTTTTGTTAACTTCAGGAAATGTATCATAAGAATGTGAAGGACTTCCATTTGGTCCTATCAAATTTGCTCCCAAAGCACCAATGTTTTCTTTAGATGATTCCCAATAATCAAAGAAGAATTTCACTGCATTGTTTAGGAGCACTGTATCACTGTTCAAGTAGAAGATATACTTTCCGCAAGCCCTGTCCAGCCCCCTGTTATTTGCAGCCCCAAAGCCAAGGTTCGCGTTATTCTCCACTAAAATCACTTGAGGAAATTCTTTCTTTATCATTTGCACGGAACCATCTAGAGAACCGTTGTCGCTAACAATAACCTCAAAATCCAGCCCCGCAGTTTTTTCAAAGACAGAAGAAAGACAATTGCGGGTAAGCTCTTTTGTGTTGTAGCTGACTATTATGATGCTTACATCCATGGACTAAAGTATAGCACATATTGCTGTAAATGACTATCGCAGGACTTTTGCATCTCCCTTATCAAACTCAATCTTAAAATCACAATGCTCAAGGGTAGACAAACGATGGGCTATTGCTATTATAGTAATAGAACCTTTAAGTTTTAGGATTGTATCCGTAATCTGTCTTTCTGTCTCGTTATCAAGGGCACTAGTCGCCTCGTCAAGAATCAAGACCTTTGGATTGTGGTATAGGGCCCTAGCGATACCTATGCGCTGCCTTTGTCCTCCAGAAAGCTTTGCCCCCTTATCTCCAACATTAGATTTTTCTTTATCCGGTAGAGTTTGCACAAAATCATAAAGCTCAGCCATTTTTAGTACCTTCTGAATCTGACCAGCATCCACATCCTTTGAGGCTATTCCAAAAGCTATGTTATCTTTTATTGAGCCATCAACTAAATAGATGGACTGGGGAACATAAGCTATGTTGTTCAGCCAACCAGAAAGATTTTCCCCAATATTCTGACCATCCACGCTGATATCCCCTGAATCAGGAGGAAGGAGCCCAAGCAGAATATCTATAAACGTAGTCTTCCCTGCCCCACTTGCCCCTACAATGCCTACAAATGCCCCCTTTGGGATTTTAAATGAAAGGCCTGTAAACACAGGTCCTGAAGTTTTTCCAGGGTAAGTAAACGAAAGATTTCTTACCTCAATTTCCTTATCAAAAACAAGATTTTGCTTACTTACTTCTATGATATTTTTTTCAGCAATATTCTTTTCCTTCTTTACAATCATAAGGTCTTCGTACATTTCGTTAAACAAAGGCATACTGAACTTTATGTCATTAAAGAGGGCCGTTATTCTATTCAGACAAGGCATGATCCTGACTGCTGCAAGGGCAAGGACACCAAGATTCGCTATCAAGGTTTCAGGGTCACTTTTTATCAGCATTTTCACAGCAATCAAAAGTAAGATTCCGCCTATTGTTGTAAGCTCTATGATTGCACGCGGAAGACGCTGCACAAAAAGGAAGCCGGTGACGCTATCTGTATACATGGAGTAAGATTTGAAAAATTCAGACGTAAAGAAAGCTTCCTTCTGCATAACCTTAGTTTCCTTCAGAGAACCAAAACCTTGATTTATCCACTTGTTCACTTCCGCAAAATAGGCGTTCTGGACAGAACCATAGGTTCCTATTTTTTTCCTGAAGTAATTGAGCATGGCAAAAACTAACGGAGCAACAAAGAAAGCACAACCTAAGGCTGTCACAATATCCATGTAACAAAGAAAGGCCCAGATGACGGCAATAGTTATCAGGTCCGTTATTATGGAAAGGGTTTTGATGAGAATGTTGGAGAAAACTGTAGAACCACCGTTATTTATGTTTCTCAGGATAATGGCTATATTAGTATTCAGGTGATAAAGGTAGGGTCTGCTCATATAATAAGCATAAAGGCGTTTAGTATAATCCTTTTGGTTTTTCATGCTGAAGGCAATCTGCAACTTACCTTCGTAAAGGATAATGAAGTTCTTGAAGATATAAAAGGCAAGCAAGCATAGGGAACTGAAAAAAACAAGACGTCTATGATTTGTTACTCCAAAATGAACGACAATACCAGCTATTTTATCATGTTCTTCAAGAAAGTTTTTATTACCTATTATTCTTATAAGCGGATAAACAAGACCTATGCCAAATGCTTCCATCACTGCACACAGAGCCATAAGGACAATAATAACTGTGCAAATAAACATTTGGCGACGGGTAAGTATTGTAAATATTTTTATAAAAGACTTCATATAAAACTAAATCCCTAGATAGTTTTTCCAAAAAGAAAGAGAAGTAAAAGTCTCTTTGCTTTCATTCCATTGCATAACTAATTTTTTCCACTTAGATTTTATAATAAAATAATAAAAAAAATAAAGTAAAATTTTTCTTTTCATACTTAGCCTTGAAAAATCCAAACATTCACAAACATCAGTTTCTTCATGGTAAACATAAAGTTTTTTGCAAAAAATCGGGTAATCCATATTTTTAGAGCTTATGATTTTAACTCCATGCCTGAAAGGTAACAAAGAACAAATAATCAAAAGCAGTCTTGCTATTCTCTTTTTTTTAAAAGTATGACAAGCTATATCGTTTTTAGAAAAACCGAATTCCTCAAGAGAAGATGTAGAGATCTTACATGCTGCCAGTTCTTTTTGTAACTCTAAAGCATCAAGTTTTAAAAGAGACTCTGG
>CAJOQA010000277.1 GCA_905236465.1 uncultured Treponema sp. | reverse complement strand
CCATCATCATCTTTAAGCGTATAGTTAATACGCACCATCTTATCTTTTTCTATAGTCATAGCCTTTTCCTACTCGTCCTGAACAACTTCAGCAATTTCTGGGCAAGTCTCTTTTAAGAATCTTTCAATTCCCATCTTTAAAGTCATAACAGAAATGGGGCAAGTTCCACAAGCTCCGGTTAACCGTAAGTGAACTTTATTTTCCTCATCAATGCAGATATACTCCAAATCGCCTCCGTCAGCATTAAGCTGCGGTCTGAAGGCTTCCAATGTCTCTTTTACCTTGTCCTCAAGTGCCTGATCAGCCATATAACACCTCTAAAATATGGGCAATATCTAAAAACTGAAGTTTTTAGAGACCACCATATGATTTATAAAAGATAGTAAAAAAATCAGCTTTCGTCAATTCTTTTAAAATTTACCACTTATCAAATTATATGCTACAGAACCTGGCTTGGGAATTTCTGGCAGGTGATCCTTATGAAACCAAGCTGCAGCTTCTATTTCGCTCTCCTGAATCTTTATTTGCCCACTTTTATAGTCAGCAGTAAAAGCTACCATCAACTGGTCTGGGAAGGGCCAGGGCTGACTGCCTGCGTAGCAAATATTTTCTATTTCAAGCCCTGTTTCTTCCATAACCTCTCTTGCAACACACTGCTCTAAGCTTTCACCGTGCTCAACAAAACCTGCGACACAAGAATAGAAATTATGCTTTACAGTCTTGCTCTTTACCAAAAGAATTTCATCCCCTTTCTTTACCAAAACAATTATTGCAGGTTCTATCCTGGGGAAATCTATGCGACCACAAGAAGGGCAGACTTTTGCAATTTCTTTTTCGTGGGGTTTTAAAAGAGTACCACACTTTGGGCAGTAAAGGTATGTCTGTCTAAGGCGCAAAAAACCGTGGGCACGGGCAGCAAGGCCACCCAAAGCAGAAAGGCTTGCACTTTCCTTTTCTGCCTGACTCTTGCTTTCCCAAAAGAATTCCCGTAAGGGCATAAGGCTTGAACCAAGGGGAAGAGGACTGTCGTTTTTTAGCATGGCAGCAGAGTAGCCCTTGTCGCTTTCAGAAAAATGATCTTGGACAATGCCCAAATCCAGGCATTTTTCCATAACAGCCTGATCCGGTAGCATAAGAACAGCAGAAAAGGATGTTTCTTGCAAGAGAATGTCATTTTCAATAAAAATAAAATTATGACGGAAGTCACTACCAGCGTTTGGATTTTCTATAATTGGCATAAGGCTAGTATACAGAAAAAAGTTTAAAAAAACAAGCGTCCATTTGCCCCCCAAACCTTTTGGGGGTTCAAAAGGACACTAAATAAGAGAAATTAGAATGCTACTTGAACACCTACGTTTGCAAAGGAATTGTTGTCCCAACCGTAGAACTCACTTTCTTCGTCCTTGCACCAGATGTAAGCACCGCTCAAAATAAGTTTGAAGTCAGGAGCAGGCTTGAATGTGATTTTTGGCTGAACAACTAAGTCTTTGCGTTCAATTCCGTAAAGAACAGTCAAATCAGTTGAAATCTTTTCTAGCATAAAGTTGTCTGTGATGTTTACAACAATCTTGTTGTTTGTTGCATGACCATAGTTATAGTCAACATCATAAGTCTTGTATGGGTTTGTAGCCTTGTCAATCTTGTCATAACCCAAGGTGTAAGTACCTGTTTCCTGAACGTTGATGTTCAAGTTGTTTATAGGAAGGTCAATGTCAAAACCTGCAACCCAACCAATTGAGTTATTGTGTACCCAAGGATTGTCGCCGTCAATATCTTCTGTTAAGTTAAAGCCACCTTCTGCGCGCAGGTTAAAGTGCCAAAGGATTGTTGCCATTTCAAGACCAAATGTCTGTTTGCGGTCATAGTTGAATTCTGGCAATTCATACAATGTCTGAGACATTACACCTTCATCCTTACGCTTGATGTAAGAGGCAATATAGCCACTTAAGTCAACAGATGGCTGCTTATAGTGACCATAGTAATAGCTTAAACCCCAGTCAAAACGACCTGTTGTAGCTGTAAAGCGCAAGCCAGCCTGGCTGTACTTAAGGGTATTTGTATCGGGATAGAGGTCGTCTGCTGACAATGAAGAGGCATAGTTCAAATATGTGATATAATCTGTTGAAGCAGAAGAATAGGCTGCTAATTTCGTTAAATCTGTCGGAGCTGCAACAAAGGCAGCAGCAGCAGAATCATTCTTCAACTTGTAAATTCCAAGGTTAGTTTTCACTGCATCTTCCAAAGTAGAAGTCAAAGTCTTTACTTTGTTTGGTACCCAATAGCCACTGGTTGCAAAGCGGTCAGTTGGCAAGAAGGGGGTGTAAACACCTTCAATCTTGATGTCAGAAATATAATTTCCTGAATAAGATGAACCGTAAACAGCCTGGAACATT
>CAJOQA010000276.1 GCA_905236465.1 uncultured Treponema sp. | reverse complement strand
CATTGATGAGGAGGTCTGGAAAAATCTTCTTAAAGCCGTGCAGGACAATCTGATTGCGGAGTTTGACTACAAGGGGCGGTGGAACACGGAGGGAACCCACCGCAGCTTGCGCCCCTATCAGTTCTTGTTTGACGAGGGACGCTGCTTTATTTTCGGCTACGACGAGCTTAGGGGCGCGGAGCGGATTTTCTCTTTGAGCAGGATAAAAAATCTTACCGTTACCGAAAAGCATTTTGCGCTTCCAGAGGATTTTGATTTTTCCCTGCGGTGCGGAGGCGGAAAATTCGGGGCATTTACGAGCGGGGATAAGGTTTGCTTTGTAATTGACTTTTACGGCGATGCGCGCGGCCTTGTAAAAGAATGCGTCTGGGCGGACGATCAGAAGCTCACGGATTTTGACGGCGAGGACAAAACGCGGATGGAATTCACATCCTCGCAGACGCTCAAAGTGATGGAGTGGATTTTGTCGCAGGGAGAGAACGCCGTTCCGCTCGCGCCTGCCTGGTTCGTTTTGGACTGGAAGGAGCGTGTGCAGAAAATGGGGGAACGAGCGAGGAATTAGTAAAACGCCGCACGCTCTGAACTGATGGGGCGGGCAGAAAATCGCCGAACTTTTCGCTTTTCTGTGTCAATGGTGCGGAAACTTAATGCAAATTCCGCAAAAATATTGTATAATGTGCGTAGATTTTGTGAACGGAGGTGTTTATGGAATACGCGACAATCCAAGTGACCGTGCCAAAGGCGATGCAGGATTATTTCTCTGATGATTATGTGGTAGAAAATAACGATGAACTCAAACGCAACGCGCTTCTGCTTTATCCCTACATTCACAACAATGTAATTTCGCATGGGCGGGCGGCGGAAATCTTGGGGATAAAAAAACTTGACTTGATTGATTTGTACGACAATATGGGCTTCCCTTATTTTGACTTGGACATCAGTGAAGTTATGCAGGACATTCAGACTTTCCGCTCGCTCAAAAAGGAAATGGCATGATTGTAATTTCCGACACAACGCCCATTATTTCTTTTCTCAAAATCAACCGCTTGGACTTGCTCGAAAAGTTGTTCTGTACGGTGCAGATTCCAAAAGGTGTCTTTGCCGAACTCACGGACAATCCGCATTACAAAAGCGAGGCGGAAATCGTAATGGCAAGCGATTTTATCCAAGTGATTGACAAAATCGACGAAAACTATGTTTCTCTTCTCCGCCGTTCTACAGGTCTTGATTTGGGCGAAAGCGAAGCAATTTATCTTTCTGACGGCGGCAAAGCGGACTTGCTTTTGATGGACGAAGTACGCGGGCGCGAAGTCGCTATGCGAATGGGTATCAAAATCATGGGTACAATCGGAATTCTGGGGCTTGCATACGAAGATTCACTACTCTCAAAAGACGAAGTAAAAGATGCGATAGAAGTTTTAAGAGATTCTGGTCGTCATATAAGCGAACGGCTCTACAAGCAATTATTGGATTTGATTGAAAACAAATAAAATCTAAAGCCCCCACTCGCTCCCATTATGATAGACTTCTGCGCATTCTCTTTCGGCACAGGTGCTTTTGTCGCACTACAAGAATACGCAGATTTACAATAAGGCTGGAAATGACATGCTGTTGAAATGGCGATGATGGCGGAAGTTACGGAGTGATTTTGACAATTCGGGGACATTGGTCGTTAGCCTGCGGAGGCGGAAAACCGTATGGAACATAGTGGAGCAATGGAGCGACAGCGAAACCGCAAGTTCGCCTTGCTTTTCTTGCGAGTAGCCCGCTCCGAAAGGAAACGCCATAAAACTTTATTACATAAAGCACTTACTCTGTGTGCATATAGGAAGCCATTAACTCATTCGCTATGCGAATTGAGCATACTCGCATAAAAAAGGAGCAAGGCACATAAAAAATCCCCTGTCGGAGCTGGCTTTGCAGGCGAAGGGGATTTTGCGTTTTCTTAGGCTGCTGACTCTAGCTAGAAGTCCTGAGCCGCGAATTAATAGGAATTAATTGTAGGTTGCAGTTTTAAGTTCCTGCCAGACTGATATTCTTGAGTACAAATCATTTTTACCGCTACGCCAAGAAGTTGTACCTACTTCCTTGTGTAGCTCACATCAGACAGCTCTTTTTTAAGCTCGGCACTGGGAGTAAAAAGCACGCGCAGGTTCTTAATATCGGAAGAACTCACATCGTCTTTGTTCTCGTGCCCTTGTGAACTGAACGAAAGCTTAAATATTCCAAACTTGTTCAATCTGATGCGGTTTGAGCTTTTAAGGTACTGCGGCATCTTATCCAAGAAACTCTCGATAACCGCCACAATATCAACCGTGGTCAGCGTGCAGGACTTGGAAATTTACTTTGCCAAATCATTGACATCGATTTCCTCGCCGTACTCAGCCGACGCATAATACTTAGAATCGCCCTCACGGTCGAGAGGATTCTGTCTCTTTTTTACGGAATACATCATAAAATGTACCCTCCATGTTACTTTGAAATGCCTTCTATAAGCACCTCCGCTAGCGATTTTTCTTGAAGCCCCGACGAAGCCCCATATCTTCGGCCGAAAGATACGCTTTAAAGATAATAAATTCCGGTGGCAATCGGCAAGTAAAATTTAAGGAAATTTAGGGAAATTTGGAAAAATTTTTGATGAAAAAACACTGTGAGAATCAGGAAAAAAGTCAGTGAGTTTTTTCGCCGCTATGGCAAGTTTTTCAGCGTTCATTAATTTTGGAAAAAGATAGCGTTAGCCCTAAAAAAAGTTTCAAGAACTTTGCGAAAGAAGCTCCATAACAGAAACCTCCAGCACTTTTGCAATAGCCACTAGCTCAATGTCAGTGACAAAGCGTTTTCCGCATTCAATCCTTTGGACTGCGTTTTTATCTACATCAATGCCAAAAAGCTGCAGTTTGTCTGCCAATGCCCTTTGCGAAAGCTGAGGATTTTTGGATTTTCTGATTCTTGCAATGTTTTCTCCCGAAATATTGTTTGAATCTCCGTTCTTGTTCTTAAACATAGCTTATTGACATCTAGTGCTTATCAACAAGAAGAATATATGCTATAAAGGAGTATTGTATGACATTCACTAAATGTCATGCTTTGATGCGCGAAAAATTTTGTCCACTATATAGTGGACAATGAGATTGACTAAGCTCATTGTCGCGAAACGAGCGCGAGCGAGTTTCGCGACAAGTTTGTGACAGTAGTAAAAATTTGAAAAAATTTTCTACTCTCTATCGCAAAATGATAGTTATGCTGTGATATTTT
>CAJOQA010000275.1 GCA_905236465.1 uncultured Treponema sp. | reverse complement strand
CTATCATAACAGCTCCTATTAGGGCCCCGCAAGTCGATTCCATGCAACCCATACCTGCGGCAAATCCGGCTGCAAGCTTCATATAGTCTGCAGATGATATGGGAAGTTTATCTTCAAAGGCTTTTAACACTGACTGAGTACAATTGCATTGTCCTGTAGCTTTTAAATCTGCCGCCAGCTCAGCTCTTTCTTGTAAAGTCATAAAAACTCCTTGTGGTTACGTTTGTGGATTATTTACAGACCTTTAAAATATAACTGTATACTTCTTATTTTTCAAGTTTTTTTTCCAGAAGCCTTTCACTAAAAATCAAAAAAATGCTATACTGCCTTCACTATGTCTTTACTTGTATTTAAGCAATTATGCTACATGATGGTTGTTGTTTTGATTTCTTTTGCCGTCGCAAAAAAATTTAAATTCGGTCAAAGCGAAATAAATTTTACAAGTAAAATTTTGCTCTATCTTGTAAACCCCTGTATGCTTTTGAATGCGCTGAACATTCCTTATGACAGTCAGAAAATAAAATCGCTTGCTTTTATGCTCTTGCTTTCTCTTGCCATTCACTTGCTGATGATGATTGTTGCCTGCTTAGTAATACGGAGTAAGTCAGAAGAAGGAAAACTTCTTGATGGAATTGACAGGACGGGTGTCATATTTACAAACAGCGGTTTTATTGGCATTCCGCTGATAAACGGAGTTTTAGGCCAAGAAGGTGTTTTTTACCTGACAGGTTATCTTGTTATCTTTAACATACTGCTTTGGATTTTTGCACCAAAGGCATTAGGCTGTTCTTTTAGCATAAAAAAAATTGTGTTGAACCCAAACGTTTTGGCAGTTGTAATCGGGTTCATTCTCTTTTGCTTGCCAGGAAGTCTTCCTGAAATTGTTGCGAAGCCGGTTCTTTATATTGGGCAGATGAACACGGCACTTAGCATGATTCTGCTTGGCATGGTTTTTGCTGACTTTAATAGGGGGAAACTGGAAAAGAGACTTCTTTTACGGTCAGCTTGGACAGCCGCAGTACGGCTTATTTTGTGCCCTGCAGCAGTACTTGCCCTTGTTATTGCAAGCCTTATTCTTTTTAAAAATACCCACGATATAAAACTTATGGCTATTACAGCCTTTATTGCTGCAATATGCCCAATCGGCATGAGCATTACATCTTTAGCCGTTATTTTTAAAAGAGACTCTTCTTACGCAGCCTTTATTGTAGCGCTCACTTCCGCATTATGCATTATCTCAACCCCTCTTTGGGTCTACTTAATTTCTCTATTCCTGTAGGATAAGGTTTTGAAACATTTTCTGCAAATCTGTATTAAAATTATCAGTTGCACGTTTTAAATCCTTTAAGAATGAGGAATCATTTATTTTTCCAAGAACAGCTTCCATTTCCTCTTTGTTACGGAAGGTAATGGAGCGGAAAAAATCTGTATAATCCTTGTCCCTGGAGCTTATTGAAGATTCAAACATGTTGACACTTACGTAGGCTACGTCATACATTATGTCCTGATAAATGTCAGGGGTAAAAGCAGAGAGTGGCCTTGAATACAGGTATTCTAGCAGGCTTAGCGAATAGCGGGCTTTATAAAGACCATAGGATTCTTGGCACTTATCATAAAAAGCATGGACTTCTTCCCACTTGTTTATTTTACCGCTCTTTATCTGATTGAATAATTCAAAAACAAGGTCTTCTGCTATAACCTGACCTCCGGCATTGACCCATTTTGAATAGAGGGGAACAGTATCATTAAGCTCAAGTAGATCTTTTACGCTAAGGCAGCTTTTCCCTATACTTTTTGCCCAGTCAATAAGGCTGTCAGCGGCAAAGTATTTTACTATACGGCGGTATTCCCTGTAGCCTTGTGCAGGCTTATAGATGACGGCCCCGTATCTTTTCTGGCACCTGTCATCTGTCAACAAAAACTTTGCGTCAGAGTTTTGATGAAGATAATCCTTTGCAACTTGCAGAAGGTCCTCCCCTTTGGCAAGCACAGCCTTTGCCCGAAACTTTTCCAAAACAGAGGGTCTGGGATTTGATTCTGTCATCTTCTTGCAAAGTTCCGCGGGCAATTTTAGATAACGGCCGGTAAGCTCTATTATGCGGTGAATGGAAGAAACTACTTCTTGAATTGTATCAGGGGCTAAGGGGTTAGTTTCTATATGCTGCACTTTTACGACACGCTTGTCCCTAGAGATAAACTTATACTTATTGCGCACAACCGCATACATATTGTAGAGGAACCAGTAGCCAGGAATAATGTGCACTGTGCAGTCTTTTGAAGATGGGGCTAGCAAACTAAAGGGATAGGTTATATTAAGCTCATTTTGATAAGAGCCCTTTGCGACAAGAACAAAAGATGCAAAACGGGAATCATATTTAAAATCTGAGCACAAGCCTGGCCAAAAACCACGGCCGGCAAGCATCTCTCCATCGGGGGATCTTGAATTATGATTGCTACCTATCGTTGCAGCTGATGCTATATTGCTTTGCCCCTGAATGGTTGCGGCAATCAGGAAAGATGAATTGTGGTGCTGTTCATGGAAGGGGAAAATCAGGTTATTAAGAAGTTCACAACAAGAAACTGTTGAATTATCTCCTAAAACTGAGTTCAAGAGCCTTGCCCCATATTTTAGCTGGCAGTTACGCCCCATAACAAAACGAACTGCAACTGCCTGATAAAAAACGTGGCAACCATATCCCATTATGCCATTGACAAGCTCAACCCCCTCCCCTATCTGGCTAGGTTCATCTTCAGAAGACAAAACTGTTATATTTTTTAGCTTAAAGGCTCCTTTTATATATGAGCAACGTCCAATTTTGGCATCTTTTAGAAGAGTACAATTTTTTATTACAGCATCGTCTTCCACAACACCAAAAGTTGCCACATCCCTTTTGTTACCGTATTCTGTAAGCTCTATAAAACGAGCCATCAACTCTTTATCTTCCCGATAACGGGACCAAAGGTAGGCATCTGAAGGTATCATATCTGTAAAAGGAAGAACTGAACGTTCTCCGTTTTCATTGCCAACACCTATCCATATACGATTTTTTTCTTCTTCATCTGCCTTTAGTATACCTTCGCCGAACTTAGAATGACTTGTGCAAGACATTTCCTGCACGTTAAAAAGCATAACACGGTTTTCAAGCCTATAGTTTTCAATAAAGCCCACATTGTGGATAACACAGTCGTCACCTACTTTTACATTTTTTAAGACTGATTTATAGATTCCTGTCTTTAGCTCAAGATCATGGAACTTTAAACTTGCAGGGCGGAGGCTACCAATAACAACCCAGCCCATAAACTCACTTTGCAAAATTAAAGAGGGGTCAAAAAGACCTTCTTCGTTGCATACCCAAACATTATTCCAGCTAGGGTCAGAAGAAATATTCCTGTTTTCTTTAAGAACTTTTATTTCCTCTGCTGTAAGGTGCCGCTTATTATTTAGGACTTCTTTTGGTAGTTCAATTTTAAAAGGCGTTTGTGAAAGCAAGGTTAACTTTGGCATGAAAAAAATTATAGTAAAAATTTGAAAGTACTTCAAGAGCTGACCGTCTTACGAGACCTCTAAAAAAGTCTTGATTTTCCCTTGATGATACAGCAAATTCGTAGTAAAATGAAGAGAAAGTTTTTTGTATTTTGAAAAGGTCCTTATCGGAATAAAAATACAAGAACAATCTTTTTTAAAAACTTTAAATTAGGAGACTTAAATGAACTTTATCTTTTTAGGCCCACCAGGAGCAGGAAAGGGAACATTAGCAGTTCAAGTTGCTAGTGAATACGGAATTCCTCATATTTCTACAGGAGATATCTTCCGTGCAGCAATCAAAAATCAGACAGAACTTGGTAAAAAAGTCAAGTCAATAATTGATGCTGGTGGACTAGTAAGCGACGATATTACATGTGCTCTTGTAGAAGATCGCATTAAGGCGGAGGACTGCAAAAAGGGTTTCATTCTTGACGGATTTCCACGCACAATTCCACAGGCAGAAATGTTTGAAAAGTTAAAGGGTGACGTTCAGGTTGTCAATTTTGAAGTTAACAATGACTTGATTATTGCCCGACTTTCAAACAGAAGAGTTTGTAAAGAATGTGGTCAAAACTACAATGTAAAGTTTCACCCACCAAAGACTGAAGGCAAGTGCGACAAGTGTGGAGGAGATCTTTACACACGCGATGATGACAAGTTAGAATCCATAACAAACCGTCTTGAGGTTTACAGGAAGCAGACAGAGCCTTTAATTGACTTTTACCGCAAGCTGGGCAAGCTTACAGACATTGACAGTGCCCGTGACAGCGAGTTTGTTCTTGTTGACTTTAAGAAAATCTTTCCTTTAGCTTAGGAAAGGCAGGCTAACTATTCATAGCAAGGGGGTAAAGCCCCTTGTTAATTTCTGATTTTGTGCTATAATAGAGTAATTATGGCAAAACCAAAAACTGAATTTTCTATTGACCAAAAAGTTGTCTACCCTAGTCAAGGAGTAGGCAAAGTTACAGACATTTTTAAGAAAGAATTTAACGGGAACGAAGTATTTTATTATAAGATTTATGTTGAATCTTCTGATACCTGGGTTTTAGTTCCAGTTGAAAATGCTGAAAAAGTTGGGATAAGGGCTATTGTATCCGCAGAAGAAGCACAGGCAGCGCTTGATTCTATTAGCGACGAGTTTATTCCGACAACTTCTGACTGGAAACTTCGCTACCAAATGAATCTAGATCTTTTAAGAAAAGGTTCTATAGCGGATATCGCTTCTATAGTGCGTAGCCTTTACCACAGATCAAAGATAAAAGAACTGCCCATCCTTGAAAGAAAACTCTATGACAGCGCAAGAAAATTGTTGGAAGACGAAATTGCAGAAGCCTTAGGGATGTCTTCAAAAGAGATCGAAGTCATACTGCATGAAAAGCTTGAACCACTTGGAATGAAGACAGAAAAGAAGAGCCTTTACTCTGATGATGATGAAGACTTTGACGATATGGACGAAAACGACAAACGGGTTGATGACGATGAGGCCGATGACGAAGACGATGATACAGATGAAGATGATGATGAAGATTTAGATGATGAATGAAAGTTACCCGCTTTTTTTGATTCTTCTTGCAGCAGGCTCATCAAGCAGGATGGGGACTGGCAAAAAAAAGGAATACTTAAAAATTGAAGGGGGCACAGTTTTATCTTTATGTGCCTCTTCTTTCCTAAAAGCAACTCAATTTGATGCCCTTCTTGTTCTTGTACCTGAGGGGCAGGAAGCTGAAGCAGAGCAGGCTCTTTTTGCAGATGAAGAAAATAGGGACCTTATAAAGGCCACTGAACTTTTCTTTGTAAGCGGAGGGAAAAGTAGGCAAGAATCTGTTTTTAAAGCCCTTGAGTTTTTGAAAAACAACTTTTCTAAATCTTTTAATAGCAACAAGGCCCTTGTCTTAATCCATGATGCGGCTAGGCCTTTTGTTACAAAAAAAATAATTTGTGAAACAATAACTGTAGCAAAGAAGAATGGGGCTGCAGTTCCAGCGGTAAGCCCTGTTGACACTCAAAAAGAAATAGATTCAGATAAAACTATTAAACGGCACCTCAACAGGGCCTGTCTCTGTGCGGTTCAAACGCCACAAGCATTTTTACTAAAAGAAATAACGCTATGCCACGAAGAAGCTAGAAAAAATGAGGCGCGGACATTCACCGATGACAGTGAGATATGGGATTCCTACCCTACCATTACGGGGGGAAGAAAAGTATGTATTACTCAAGGGGATCCTGCTAATAAAAAAATAACATATTCTCAGGATATAAAAAAAATGACTCATATTGGTTTGGGAACAGACTTGCACCGTCTTGAAGCAGGAAGAAAATTTATGCTTGGCGGAATTGAGATCCCGTGCGCAAAGGGTGAAGTTGCTCATTCAGATGGAGATGTTCTTCTTCACGCAATAAGTGATGCCTTGCTAGGTGCAAGTGGACTTGGAGATATTGGCTCCTACTTTCCGCCTGAAGATTCTAAATGGAAGGATGCGGATTCAAAACTGCTGATAAAAACAATTTGGGAGGATGTAAAAAAGGCAGGTTGGGACTTATGCAACCTTGACTGCGTTGTAGAGACAGAAGTTCCTAAAATTCTTCCCTGGAGACAAAAAATAATAGACTCGATTGCGCAAGTACTTGAAGTAAGCAGTGACAAAATTTTTGTTAAGGCAAAAACTAATGAAAAGCAAGATGCAGTAGGCAAAACAGACGCAATAAAAGCTTACTGCGTCTGTTTATTAGAACGTTAATCATCATCATCTGAAGATGCAAGAATAAGGTCTACTTCCATTTCCGTAAGACCGGTTTGAGCCGCAATAGTGGGGGTATCCCAATCGTGCTCGCGACGGAGGTTCTTTACAGCCTGTCTTAGCGCAGGTGTAAGGACACCGGAGTTGCCTTTTCCCTTACCTCTCGGAGATGCTTTCTTTTTAGCTTCACCCTTTGCGACTGTCTGCATAAGGGAAATCCTCTTGTCAGATTCTTCAATAACTTTCTGCAGTTTCTTTTCAGCAGCCGCAAAGCCGTCACGGGACTTTGTAAGTTTTTTCAACTTCTCGTCGGTATCTGAAAGCAACTGATCAAGAGAAGTTAGCTTATCAACTGCATCATTAATTCTGTCACTGTCGCCAAGCAAACTGTTTATGGTTTCTTGTAGACTTTCAATCTGTTCAGGCAAAACTGAAACCTGGCCGTCACAGTCAGCAAGGCGCTCTTCTAGTTCCTGAATTCTAGCGGCAGTATCTTCTACATTTATTCCCACCTGATCAATACTTTCTGCCTGAACTTCTATGCGGTCATATTGCTGCTGTATAGAGTTCAAGGACTCCTGGAAGTTGCGCACTGTAACCTGCATGTTCACAAGGTTGTCGCTTGTAGACTTTAAATCGGCTATTTTTTCGTCCATGTTGCTGCTTAAAGCCATAAGTTCTGTAAAGCGCCGATCCATAGTATCTAGGGTTGTTTTTTGTGAATTGTAGGCAGAAATGCGACTGTCAAATTCACTGCTGAGTTTTTGAACCTTGTCTATCTGTGCCATGAGGTCTGTAACCTTTTGCTGGTAAGACGTAAGACCTGCAATTTCGCTCTTGAGGTTAGAAATTGACTTTGTTAGCTCTAAGCGCATATTGTCTGCCTGCTCAAAAAGGCCTGTCTGTTTGGTAAACTCAGAAATGCCCTTATTAATTTCGTCAATACGAAGCTGCAAGGCATCTGTGTCTGAATTAAGGCGGTCAAGCATTTTCTGATACGCATTCTTATCGTTTTCAGTATTGACCTGCATATCACGCTTGAGACTTGCAATCTTACGATCGGCTTCGCTTGTTGCTCCTGTAAGCATATTTTGGGTAGTTGCAACCATATCATTAAACTTCTTTTCAAAGTCTTCCATAATGCGGGAAGCCTTGCTTTCGTAAGACTTAAGGGCATCGTCAGCTTTCTCGTTGAGCATATCAATGTCCCGCTGGACTTTTTTTCTGGACTCTTCGGTCTTGTCTTCCATATCTACCATACTTTGTTTGTGGCGGTCAAGGAAGTCAGACAGACTACTATCGTAATCTGCACTTGCATTTTGGAACTGCTGCTCGATATCAATCTTCCAATCCTCAAACTTTTGCTTAGAATCAGCCATCATGCGGCTGTCTTCTTCCTGCCTAAGTTCAATGGAATTGCGGAAGGCTGAAAGCCTAGAGTCAATATCTTTTGCATTAGTCTTAAGCTGTTCCTCAAGTTTTTGGTTAAACTGGCTTACGGCTTTTGCGTTAAGAGAAATCTGCTCGTCAACTTTTTTGTTGTAGGCGGCACTATGCTGTTTCAAAATTTCAGTTGCCTTTTCAGTTGTGTTGTTCAAAGATTCCCTGTAACGCTCAATAAAATCATGCAGATTTTGGTTTACAGTATTAATCTGATTTTGAATAGTCACCTGACCTGACTGGAGCTGAGTCTGAAATTCAGATTCAGTAGAAGCAGTAGTTGCCTGAATTTCAGCGATGCGATGCTTTAGGTCATCAATGTATTTAACCTCAAGATCCCTACGGCTCTGCTCATAATCCTGGGTAAAGGCAGAAAGCTTTGAGTCAAAAGAATTCTTCCATTCAGTAAGCTGATTGGCAAGTTTTTCTTCCCTGTTCTTTAAATCTGCAGTAAAGGCAGACTCAAAGTCTTTTAGCTGACTGCCAGCTGCATCAACAGAAGTCTTTTTGAGCTCTTCTATTTGACTTTGCAAAGCAATGACGTCATCACGAATTTTGTCCTCACCAGTTTTTATTGCACTTTCAAAATCAACATGATTCTTTGAAACGGACTTTGTAAATTTTTCAAAGTCAGAAAGAATACGCTGCTGTGAACTGTCCATAATTTTTCTAAGGGCATTCTCTAGCTTGTCAACATCTGTTCCCGCAGAAGAAAGCTGATTGAAACGATATTCCATTTCCTTCTTGTACTTATCAAGCTGCTTATCAAGTCCGCTAAGGAAAAGGGCCTGTTTGTTCTCATAATCAGCAGCAACACCCTTCATAGAGGAAGCAAGGTTTTCATCAAAACGGGCAACCTGATCCTTAAGTTCCTGACTTAACTGAGCAAGCCTCTTTTCACTTGCAGCTGCACTTTCGTTCACTTGCTGGGCAGTATTTTGTGATTGGGTAAGAGACTGCTCATACTGCTTTTGAATCTGGATAATTCCTGCTTCCATCTGATTCTTTATTGCCAAAGCCTTTTGCTGTTCTTCGTTCAGGGCCGCAGTAATATTTGTCTGCATAGTATCCATATGGTTCTGTAAGTCAGTCTTGTACTTGTTCAAGTGCGAAAGGCTTAAGTCCTTATACTTTTCGTACGCAGCCTTTTCTTTTTGATCAGCATTTGCAACTGCCTGTTCAAAGAGTGAGTCGTACTTATCCCTTAAACTTGTAACCTGTTCTTCGACTTTTGCCTGTAGCGCATCAAGTTTTTCTGTATTAGATTCAGTTTCATTAGCTAAGTCTTCTGTTGTTTTCTTAGCCCGAGCAAAGAAATCGTCAACTGTACCAAGAAGATTTTGGATACGGTTATTAGTTTCGCTTTCTAAGTCAGTAGCCTTTTGCGTAACGTTATCTTCTAAGTACTGAACCTTTGCAACCAAATCAGAGGTAATGGCGTTTACCTTTTCATTTATTGCATCAGAGACATCAGAATTTGCTTGCTCTACAGCACGGGTAAGCCGTTCAGTTGTTTCAGCAAGAGAAGATTCAAGCTTTTCTGTTCTACCGCCAAGTCCGTCTTCCATTCTAGAAAGCCTTTGGCTAATATCTTCTTCAAGAGAGGTTGCCCGCTCATTTGCAGAAGCTTCAATATTAGAAAAACGGTCATTTATTAAAGAATCAAGATCTGTTGTTTTGCTTTCAGCTTCACTCTGAATCTTTGAAAGCCTGCTTTCTAAATCTGACTGCAAAGTAGAAGCAGAGTTCTCAACATTTTCTTGCAAAGACCTCAAGCGTTCTGTAACAGAAGAAATCAAATCCGAAGAAGTGTTCTGAGAATCCTGGTCAAGTTTTGCAACAGTGTCGTCAAAAGACTTTTGCAAAGCAGCAACCCGCTCTTCTACTGATTTATCAAGTGAAGAAACAGATTCATTTACAGCCTTATCCATTGCCAAAGTCCTGTTCTTTACCAATTCAGAAAGATTTGCAATCTGCTCGTTCATTCCCTTCTGTAAGTCTGAGGAGTTTACTTTTATTGCCTTTATTACCGCAGAAGTTTTGTCGTTGTACATCTTTGCAAGGCTTGTAACTTTTGCCCCATAAGATTTTTCAATCTCGGCAGTTCTTTCTTTAAGGCCGGTATTTAAATTTTCAGTTGTGGAATTTACAAGTTGCTCCATACGGGCAGTTTTTTCCATAACAGAAGAGATAGCGGCATCAGTTGAAGTATTAAGGTTTTCTTCAAAGCTTGCAATCTTTTGGTTCACAGATTCTTCGAGGGCAGAAGTTTTCTCTTCTATTTCCTGTGCAAGGTTTTCTGTCTTTTCTGCAAATTGAGTGTCAAGATTTGATGTTTTTTCTAACAGTTCCTGTTCAAGATTCTCAACTTTTTCTGCAAGCTGATTGTCAAGGGCTGATGTCTTCTCTTCTATTTCTTGTGCTAAAGACTCGCTCTTACCGTCTAGCTGGTTAGACAAACTGTTAAGTCTTTCATTAACCTCAACTTCCAGGTTTTCCGCATTGACAAGAACAGTATTGCTGATGCGGTCAGTCAATTCCTTTACATTGCTTTCAAGAGGACGCAATCTTTCATTAAGCTGGGACTGCAAGGCAGAGGTGCGGCTTTCAAGTTCTTCAGAAAGAGTATTTGTTTTTGTTACCAAAGAATCGGAAGAATTATCCGTTTGGGAAGTTACATAGGCTGTAAGCTCAGACAGCTTATGGTCAACTTCTTCTGTAAGGGCATCTGTTTTTCCTTCAAGTTCTGCAGCAAAGTTTTCTGTTGCAGAAGACACTTCCTTTTCAAGGTCATCGAGTTTTGAAGCAAGAGATGTAGAAAGCTCTTCTATTCCATTTTCAATGCGGCTTTGCAAAGCAGAAGTTTTGTTTTCCATAGAAGTACTAAGGTCTTGCACGCGGGCAGTTACGTCATCTTCAAGTGCGGCAGTCCGTTCTTCTACAGAAGAGGTGAGGGTTTGCACACGGTCATTAACAGAGTCTTCTAAAGCAGATGTTCTTTCTTCTACGGATGCAGTAAGTGTCTGCACCCGGTCTGTTACATTAGACTCAAGAGTAGCCGTCTTCTCTTCTACTGAATCAGCAAGATTTTGAATACGGTCCTTTACATCGCTTTCTAGGGTGAGCGTTTTTTCTTCTACAGAATCACTGATATTTTGAATGCGACCATTAACACTATCTTCAAGGGCAGTTGTTTTTTCTTCTACAGAATCAGTAAGAGCTTGTACCCTGTCGGTTACATCTGATTCAAGTGCAGAGGTCTTTTCCTCTACGGATGCAGCAAGCGTTTGAACACGCCCTGTCACATCTGATTCAAGTGCAGTTGTCTTTTCTTCTACGGATGCAGCAAGTGTTTGAACACGCTCGGTTACGTTAGCCTCAAGAGCAGCTGTCTTTTCCTCTACAGAATCAGTAAGTGCTTGTATTCTGTCGGTTACATCCGATTCAAGCGCAGAGGTCTTTTCTTCTACTTAAGCTGCAAGTACCTGTACCCGAGTATTGACTGTCTTTTCTAAAGTAGATGTTTTTTCTTCTACTGATGAAGAAAGATTTTTTACACGGT
>CAJOQA010000274.1 GCA_905236465.1 uncultured Treponema sp. | reverse complement strand
TAATTAACAAGCAGTTGCTCTAACTTTACAAAATCCACAGGTTTTGACAGGTAATCGGCAAAACCTTCGTTCAGGTACATGGCCCTGGCTCCTGAAATTGCATTTGCGGTAAGGGCTATACAGGGTGCTTTCCAAGAAAGATTTCGTCCAAGTTTTTGCATGGCATGGAGTGTCTCTATACCGTCCATAACAGGCATACGGTGGTCTATAAAAATAAGGTCATACTTGTTCTTTTGGACTAAATCAAGGGATTCTTCACCGCTAAGGCAGGTGTCAATTTGAATCTTTGTCTTTTTGAGTAAGCCCTGGATAACAGACAGGTTTATCTTCATATCATCAATTACAAGGATTCGTACATCCGGAGCATGGAAGGCCTCAACATAAAGGCTTTGTACGTTTTCAGGAGCTGTCATTCTGTCTTGGATTTTTCCGATTGGCTGGGAAGAAACAATTTCCTGCTGCAGATTGAACCAGAACCTGGACCCCTTGCCGTATTCACTTTTTACATACAGGGTTGACCCCATCTTTTCAAGAAGCCCTAAAACTATGGACATGCCCAGCCCTGTACCCTCAACATTGCGGTTGCGTTTTTCATCTATGCGGCGGAAGGCTGCAAAAAGTTTAGGGATATCTTCTTCCTTTATGCCGATGCCGGTGTCTGCAACTTCAACCTTTAAAAGCATATTCCTAGAGCTGATTGACTCCCAGCCGACCTTGAAAGTTACAGAGCCTTCATTCGTATACTTTATGCCGTTAGTCAGAATATTCATAATGCACTGCTTTATCCTAACCTCGTCCCCATAAAGGTTGTTTGGAATTGTCTCGTCAACAATCAGCTTAAATTCCAAATTTTTAGCCCGTGCCCTGGGGGTCAGCATATTAATAAGGTCGGTTATAAGAGAGTCTAGGGCATATTCAGCTGGTATTATATCCAGTTTGTTAGCTTCTATCTTTGAAAAGTCAAGGATATCGTTTATTAAGGCAAGTAATGTCTTGCCTGAGATTTTTATGTCTTGGGCATACTGAAGTATCTGCTGCTCTCCAGATTCCCTTAAGACCATTTCGTTAAGGCCTAAAATAGCATTTATAGGAGTTCTTATTTCATGGCTCATATTGGCAAGAAAGGAAGACTTAGCTTCACTTTTTGCCTTCATTACTTCTAGGTCTTTATCTAGCTTGTGGGCCTTCATGTCTATGTAGCGGATTTGATAGCTGCGGGTTACATTCCCCAAAATAAGGCCTATTATAAGAAACATGGAAGTATTGATTACGTCAGTTAAGAAAAGGTTCCAGTCTTTAAATAGGAAAGAAAACAAAATTGCAATCAGGTAAGAAAATATCCCTGTTATAAGAATGCGGCGGGGCCTGTCTATAAAGATAATGGGGATTATCATTAAAAAACAGAGGGTCAGGGTATAAGGCTCGGCCGGTTCAGCTGCAAGGTTAAAAATCAAGCCCCAGGTAAAAAGCACAAAATTAAAGACGTAGATAAAGGGAAGAACGTTGCTAGAAACATATTTTTTAAAGAATTTACAAAGGCAATAGAGGAGCACAAAATTAAAGAGGAAGGCAGCAAAAAAAATCTTATAGACAGTCCTGCTGTAGAGGGGAAAGAAGGGTAAAAATGATATAACCTGAAAAAAAACTGAAATAAGCGAATAAATCAGTGTAAAAATCTTGAGAGTATTATAGTTATATTTTGTTATGACATCCTTGTTCGTGTCAAGTAAGCTTTCGTTGCCACGCACAAGGAATGTAAAAAAGCGTAGGAAACCCCTCATACACTTTATTATAGTACAAATCTACAATATCTCAAGAAAAATTTACTCAAAATGACAGGCCGTGCCCTCCGACTAGTCGTAAGGGCACAGGGGGGAATAAGTGTCAGGCAACTAGCGGACTGTCCAAACCTTGCCGTCTGACCGGCCGAATATCTCTTCCTCGTACATACATTCAGCGGTAGCACAGGGGGTCTGGTAAGTACCACGGGACTTTGCCCTAAAGGTAAAGGTGACATCCTGACTGCCTGCATAGAAGCGGTTCCAGAAATACTGAACTTCAGTGTCATAGATTCCCTTGTAGCTTAGTCCATAATTCCAAGATGTCTGTTGCTTTGCGGCAGCTTCAGTGTCCATGCTACCCGTTACAGCAAAGGCTGCGTTCACTATTTCACAGCCGGCTGGAATCGGAACCCTAAGGGCAACATATTCACAGTCAGTCACTGCGGACAGGGTAGCTTTTTGCACATAAGTCTTACCATATTCTAAGTTAGAGCCTGATACCCTTTCCCCAGTCTCTGCATCGTATATTTCAGTAAAGAGACAGAGGCCTTCATCCCGTGCAACCTGCTTTTGGGCAGGAATAGCATACTTCATGCTAACGGCGTAGTAAAGCTTCCCCTCACCTTCCTTTTGGAACTTTAGGTCCAGATTTTTTCCTCTGGACAAGTTTTTAAGTTTATCTGAAGAAAAATCATATTCTTCCTGGACACTTTCCGCAGCAAGACCTGAAAAGCGTCCCTTTGCAAGGCTTTCACCTTCAAGCAAGGCCTGAGCCGTAAAGTTAAGCTTTTCAAGGCTATTTGTCTGGATGAAGGAATCCAAAGCCAACAAAACACGGCTTGTAACAGCAGTTGACTGCCAGTAGCCTTTTTTGTTGCTTTGCATCTTTAAAAGTTCATAGACCAGGTGAGCATTTATGCTGTCATCTTTATTCAACCTTGTAAAGAGCTGCAGGAAAAGGGCATAGGGTTCGCTATCTGAATTAAAGAAGCACCAATAATACCTTTTCCCTCTTCTAGCAATATCTATTCCCCGTGTGGTAAGGCGGGTATAGGAGCGAAGTTTGACTGCGATTTTTTCAGCCACAGTCTTTTTACCTAAGTTCAGGTATGAAAGCGCGCATAAAGTCAGGCTTTCAAGTCCTACATCATCTCTAGAGCTTATCTCTTTTAAATCAGGAACATCAAGTTCTTTTCCATACAAAGAAAGCACATAGGAAGCATAGGCTAAGGGGTATGAAGTCCATGCAAAATCAGCCTTTTCCTTAGCCATTTTACGGCTTTCTTTTTCAATATAGGCAAGCAGCTTATCCTGATTTAAGACACTTCCCTTCACAATGCCCCTTTCTTTTGCCAGCGCATAGATTTCTGCTATACGCATAGAAACATAGAAGTTGCTATCTTTATAATATCCGTCAGGCCAGTAGGGGAAGCCACCATCGCTATTTTGCACAGCCTTCCAAGAAGCTATTTCTTTAGCGGCAACGCCTGCGGCATCTTTTACCTCTGAATTAAGGCCAAAGACATCTATATACTTGCCAAAGGCAACAAGGGGCAAGACTGCAGCAGAT
>CAJOQA010000273.1 GCA_905236465.1 uncultured Treponema sp. | reverse complement strand
TGGCACATGAACAAAAAGCACTGGATTACAATTCTGCTCACCGCCGCCACAGATTTTGACCGCCTGTGTGCGCTCACGGAACGGAGCTTTGAGCTGGTGCGATGATAAATACGCATCTTCTAGTTAGCGTCCCGTTCTATACTTAATGTCATAATTGATGATGAAGTCGAGTTCTTCTTGGGTGAAACACTGCGATGTAGTGTTTTGCGAGCAGGGTGTCGATTTTGTCGGTTACTTTCTCATTAATCTTACAAATATTGAACAGCATCTTCAAAATCCTTCCAGCCCGAATTTAAAGCCTGAAAAGCAGTTTTCCTCCTCCAGCTTGCGGCAAATGCGGTACGGTTAAGTGACAGTCTACCGTATCGTTGCTATCACACCCTACATAATTCTATCAAGAAGAGCGACATTCAACTTGCTGACCTTTTCAAGTAGTCGCCTTTTGTCTACATGAACTATAAGATGTGGCTGAGTTACGACATCCTTTTTAAGTCCTGTACTGCTAGGTTCAAGAAGAAAATTATTAGGCAAATCTGCATATACCGTATTTGTTGTAAGCGGAAGCACAACAACCGTCCTGAGCTTGCTTTCATTCAATATGTTGTTCTGAATTATTACAACAGGACGGCGAAGCCCAACTTCACTACCGAAGGGAATCCCGAAATCAACCCACCAAATCTCACCACGAGTCATTTTTCAAAGCCTCCCTCACACTTGCTATTCCCGCATCACAATATTCCAGTTGCTCAGAAACAGGAATTCGCGCAAGTACGGAGTTGATTTTTTCGACTTCATAATCATTGTCAGGTTTTACCCGAGCCTGTGGCAAAGATTTTACCAAAAATGTAATCAGTTCTATTCTCTCTTGTACATCTAAGGCAACGGCCTGATTTGCAAATGCCTGAAATTCTGCATACGACATTGAATTCCTCCTCTATACTTACACTATACCACATTTTTCGCAAAAAGTCATTTCATTTCCCTCACTCCTCCTCCGGCTTGCGACCAATAAAGTAAGGTTGCTAGACCCCATCAATGCCTGAATGGGATTGAAATTGTCACAGGGACGATGCGCAAGGTACAGTTTTGTATGGAGCAGGGTTTTCAAATAAAGCTTTACAACGACTTTCCCCGCAATGCTCTTTCATCTTCCGCCGTTAATAGATTGATTTTATATGCTACAACAAAATAAAGCCCTTTTTCAAGGTCAGCACAACCGCCCTCTGAAAGCAATCCCTGTAGTATATATATCAGCAAAACTTGATAAAAAACCTATTCGATAACCTCGATTTGACAATAGGCTTCAGTTGACAATGGGCTTAAGCCCATTGATACATCAAAAGTTTAGATTTTCCGAACAGGTCTAATAGTAAAATAATGTGAATAAAGTCTTAAAAAATCTTTTATATCAATTAAAATAAATAAATATCATAAGTTTTAAAAGATTTTTCTTGACAAATGCAGATTCTCCCCTTACCATAAAAGTACAGTTAGAAAAATCATCCAGTTGTGTCATGTTGAGGCGGAAGCCGAAATCTATTTTTAATTCAGGAAGGTGCCTTATGAAAAAGCGAAAAAGCCGCGGCTCTACTCTACTCTACTCTACTCTACTCTACTCTACTCTACTCTACTTCTAGTTCTGACAGGCTGTCCCTCTTCTACAGGGGGAGGTGACGGTGGGAGCGGTAACGGGAATGCTTCCTCCACTTACAGTGGCTACCCTTCTTACAATGATGACTATACTTTTACAGGCGACAACATAGCCTCTTGGTCAAACAGGAAAAAGTGGAACCTTGCTAACGTACACGATCCTTCAGTAGCACAATGGACAGACGGCTATTATTACATGTACCAAACCGATGCCTCTTTTGGAAATGCCCATGATACAACTACTAGCTCCGCCTCCGCCGCAACTGGAGCCACTTGTGATGAAAATGGAAATATTGTTTACCACACCGATAGCAAGGGGCACTTTTTCTGCCGCAGGTCAAAAGACCTGATAAATTGGGAATGGGTGGGACCTTCCATGAATGCAAGCCTGACAAAAACCGTAAAGACCTGGATTCTTGCAAGACTCAACGCCTACCGCGCAGAAATGGGGGTAGATGAAGGAACAACATCCCTTACAATGAAAGACATAAATTGGGCTTTTTGGGCACCTTGTGTAAAAAAGATTACAGTTGGCGGAGTAACAAAATTCCGAATGTACTATAGTATTGTTGTTGATAACTACATAAAGACCGCAAAGATTAATTATGAAGTGAACAAAACATTACCAAACTTTGACAACTCTTGGACTGAGCGAGCTTTTATAGGTGTCATGGAAACGACGGACCCTGCCAGCAACAATTGGAAAGATTTGGGCTTCGTCGTATGTTCTTCTACTGACAAAGGGGCTACAAATTGGACAAGGTCCAGCTCAAGCGATTATTCTTCCACACATTTCTATTACAATGCAATTGACCCAGCCTACTATGTGGATGCTAGCGATAACCATTGGCTAATCTACGGTTCTTGGCACTGTGGTTTTGCCTGTGTGCAGATTAACCCTGAAACAGGAAAGGTTTTAGATACCACAACGAATGGCGACAAGACAATGGGGAATCCTTGGGGCAGCTCTGCCGACGACCTTTCGACAAACGGTTACGGTAGCCGCATCTACAAACGCGGTTCAAGTAGTGATACATCAAACCGCTGGCAGGGTAGCGAAGGACCAGACGTAATCTACAGAGCTGGCTACTACTATATGTTCTTTGCAAACGATGGTCTTGACATCCCCTACCACACACGTGTTATTAGGTCAACTAGTCCAAATTCAGATTACAAGGATATATGCGGAAGAAGTGCCATAAACTCTGGTTCAGGTACAGGTGTATGTCTTCCTGTCATAACACACCCCTATAAATTCGGTGATGACCACGGCTGGGTTGGCATAAGCCACTGCACGGTCTTTGATGATGGCAATGACAACTGGTTCTATTGCAGTCAGGGGCGTCTTCCTGCAGGAACTAACGATAATACTTGGGCCAATGCAAATATGATGGGGCATGTCCGCCGCATCATCTGGTGCCCTGCAAACAAGAACTCCACAGACAATCTGTGGCCCATAGTTTCCCCAGAACGCTATGGGGGAGTTACTCAGTCAGCAATAAAGGCAAGTGATGTTGCCGGCTCCTGGCTGAACATAAACCTTGACTACAATGCAGGAGTCCAAGACACTTCAACAGACTTAACTTTAACCCTTACAGATTACGATTCTTCTACAGGAAACGGGTCCGGCACTTGTTCGGGTTCATTCAGTGGCACATGGTCGTTTGACTCAACCACAAACTATCTGACCATAACGGATTCTTCTTTGACCAACAGAGGTGTAATTCTTGTTGTCCAGCGCGAGCTAGACTGGGAAGCAAGCCCAAGGAAAGCAACTCTTGTATATGCAGGTGTAAACGCTTCTTCAAGTTCAAGTTACACCTGTACCACTTACTGGGGCAAGCAAACGACTTCTTTAGGTGCCATAAACTATAAAGAAAAATTCTCCTCCGCAACCCTGCAGGCAACATATACGATGACAGTAGCTGACGATGCAAAGGACGATTTGGCTTGGTACTTGTATCCACAGTGGGGCACTTGGACTTATGTTGTAGACGAGGGAGATGGTAATGAAAGCGATGCTGCATCGGTTTCAGGAGTAGCTGAATGGTGGGCAGGAACAGATACCAACAAGTCTGCACGATATAGTGTCCAAAATGGAAAAACACTTACATTTTATGTGACAACAACAGATACAGGTTGCACTATGATTCTAGAAGCTTATTCTGCAGCATATGCAGCTAGCCATTCCGATATCGAAAATCCAGGTTTTGCAGATATAAATTACCATGATACAGATAATGGATGGGGTACTGCTATAAGTGCATGGGGGACAAGTGACAGTCGCACAGCTATTAGCGCAAACGCTGCTCAAAGTGTAAAAATAACAATCACCCGCTCAGGTACTAGTCAAATCCTAAAGATTTATAAGCTTTAATCTTATATTCTCCTTGCGGAATTGCCACCCCAACTCCGCAAGGCTTCCTTCCCTTCCAATTTCTAGACAAATTAACGCGCCCTATGCTATAATAATAATGAGAGGGCAATATGAATGAAGAAAAATCAAACCGAAAAGTAAAAGACAGCGTTTTTGTAGATCTCTTTGGTAAAGACGAAAGTGCTCCACAAAACTTTTTGTCGCTTTACAATGCTTTGCATAATACAAATCTCACTCTAAAAGACACAAAGCTAAAACAAGAAATATTAGACAGCACAATATATATGACATTTGCAAATGATGTCGCCATGCAGATAAACGGAAAGATTGTGGTGTTGATAGAACATCAATCTACTATAAATGAAAATATGCCTTTGCGTCTTTTAGACTACGTAACCCGCATTTATGACAGAATAATTCCTAGTAAATATAAGTTTAAAAGAGCACAAGTAAAAATTCCATTCCCAGAGTTTTATGTTTTATATAACGGAACAGAAAAGACACCACCATATTTTGAGAAGAAACTGTCCGATGCCTTTGAGAGAGAAAAAGAAGATACAAGCCCAGTTGCATTAGAGTTGCTTGTAAAAGTTTACAATATAAACACCGATATAGGCAAAGAATTGCTAAAAAAGTGTAATATCCTAAGCCAATATTCACAATTAATAGATTTAATTAGATACTCAAAAAATCATGCGGAAGAGCTTAAAACAGAAGAGCCGTTCAAGTGGGCAATTCAAGAAGCAAAAAGAAGGGATATTTTAGCGGATTATCTAGAAAGAAAAGCTGCGGAGGTGATAAATATGTTTAGTTTAGAATATGACTATGCAACAGATATTGCAGTGCAAAGAGAAGAAGCTA
>CAJOQA010000272.1 GCA_905236465.1 uncultured Treponema sp. | reverse complement strand
TTACACATCGTAGAAGCCTTGACTACGCCCCGAAATAGCCTTTATTACACATCGTAGAAGCCTTGACTACGCCCGATAACAGCCTTGATTAACTTTGCTAGCAGCAGCCTTCGTTTCCCCTGACGCGATGATGAACTGCTGACCACAAGTCTTGCACAGAGCTGCTTTCCATTGCTTTTTTAAGGGGCATACTTTCTGTAACACTACCTAAGCCTTAAGGGAAGAGGATTCCGTGAAAGAATTGGTGGAAAAAATGGCGGTCGCTGGTGCGTGCTCGTCCACTAATTTGACAATCCCCCATATTTCCTGTATGCTAGAACTATGTTTGTTTCCTGCTTTTGCTGGAGGAGGAGCCGGAAAAGATGAATAATACAGATTTACAAAAACTACTTTCAGACAATACAGAAAATGAAGTGCTCGAATTCAAGGAAGCAAAAAACAGCTTTGATGTGGACAAACTGGGCAAGTATTTTTCTGCCCTGAGCAATGAGGCAAATCTTGCAGGGAAGGACAAGGCTTATCTTTTGTTCGGCGTAAAAGACGACAGGACAATTGTGGGGACAAATATCTCTGATGAAACGGTGAATACTTTTAAACTTGAAGTTTCAAAGAACACTTCGCCAACAATCTGCTTTTTGCACATTGACCGCATAAAGACAGCAAACGGCGCTGTACTGTGTTGTGTTATTCCAGCTGCGCCACACGGAGTGCCGATTGCATGGAAGGATTTATATTATGGTCGTGCAGGGGAAAGCCTTGGCGGGCTGAACATTGAAGAAATTCAGCGGATCATAAACCAGACCCGTTACAGCGACTGGAGCGCACAGATTGTCCCGAATGCAGGTTTTGAACGCCTTTCTCCAAAAGCTATAGAGCTTGCCCGTAAGATGTATGCGGAAAAAAATCCACGCCTTGCTGAGGATATCGCACGGTGGGATGATGAAACCTTCTTGAACAATGCCCGCCTTACCCGCGATGGAAAAATCACCAATGCCACAATCCTGCTCTTGGGAAAACGCGACTCAGAAGATTTGATTCTTCCCGCTTTAAGCCAGATTACCTGGATTTTAAAAGACCGTGACGGACTTGTAAAAGACTATGAACATTTTTTCTGCCCGCTCATCATTTCTGCGGAGCAGGTGCGCAATAAAATAAGAAACCTAACCTACCGCTACATGACAGGAGAGAGCATCTTCCCAAAAGAAACCTTGCAGTATGACCCATACGTTATCCGCGAGGCCCTGAACAATTGCATTGCCCATCAAGATTACACGCGGGCTGGCAGAATCACGGTGCAGGAGCATGAGGATGGCTATCTTATTTTCTGTAATTGCGGTGATTTTATCCCCAAGAACATCGAAAATGTGCTTAAGGCCGAATATTCTGCAAGCAATTACCGAAATCCTTTTCTTGCCGCGGCAATGGTGAACTTGAACATGATAGATACCGTTGGCAGTGGTGTCTTAAAAATGTTTCTTGCCCAGAAAAAACGCTGCTTTCCTCTTCCTGATTATGATTTTTCTAATCATGAAGTGCGCATGAAGCTTTATGGAAAGCTTTTGGACATAAATTATACACGGCAGCTTCAGGACGAAGACCTGTCGATTGAAGAAGTGCTCAAATTGGACAGAAAGCAAAAAGAAATGTTTGCTGATGGAAGGATAAAAGAGGTGGACAAAGAACTTGTGGAGGAAAGCGGCAGGGAAATGTCCCTAAATGTCCCTAAAAACACAGAGCAAATGTCCCTAAATGTCCCTAAAAACACAGAACAAATGTCCCTAAATGTCCCTAAAAATGGCTTGCTGACTAAACGGGAAGAACAGGTTTTGGCATTCTTTAAAGAAGACTCCTTGCTTACCGCAAGAGAAATAGCATCGAAACTTGACGTAAATGAAAAAACAATAAAGCGTGATATTTCAAGCCTTAAGGAAAGAGGATTCCTTGAAAGAATTGGTGGAAAAAATGGCGGTCGCTGGTGCGTGCTCGTCCACTAATTTGACAATCCCCCATATTTCCTGTATGCTAGAGCTATGTTTGTTTCCGTAGTTTTAGACCCGGGGAGCATAGACAGTGCCCGTGCCTTGGTCAATATTCTTTCGCAGATGGGCTTTAAAAAAGTGCAGCGTTCCTGCTGGGAAAGCATGAAGATGAACACGGCGGACCTTACTACGCTTAAACGGGAAATAGACCGCGTGACGGACTATTACGATGGCGTGCGCTTTTATCAGTTTCCCATAAACGGTATGTTTATGATTACCGAGTTAAAGGAAAAAAAATGGCGGAAATGCCAGTTCAAAGGCTCAAGCGCGCCGCAAAAGTAAGAGGAAGGTAGATATGTTAGAAGATTGGAAAGAACCGATTTCGGAATTGAAGGAAAATATCTTTGACGTCTGGGGGCGTCTTTGACCCTGACGAGATATATAAAAAGATAGCGGAAAAAGAAGCCGTCACCACTGCCCCCGGTTTCTGGGATGACAACGAGAAAGCGACAAAGGTGATGAACGACATCAAGCTGCTCAAAGGCCGGGTAGAGCCGTGGGTTGCCCTCAAAAGAGAG
>CAJOQA010000271.1 GCA_905236465.1 uncultured Treponema sp. | reverse complement strand
TTTCTTCAGAAGATGCTGTTTCTTCAGAAAATACTGTTTCTTCTGAAGCTATTCATCAAATAAGTGAAGTAACTAAATATCCTGCTGTTCCTCATAATCAGAATTCTATTTCTCCTCAAAAAGAAGATGAGGCTGACTCCAAGATTTCTTTTTCTGCAATTGTGAAGAAAATACTAAAATATGCTGTCATTATTCTAATAGTTTATTTATTTATTAAGGCTTGCAAGGCCTATAAAAGATATTGTGATAAAATAGAGGCTGAAATTCAAGAGAAAATAAAGAGCATACACGAAGGAAATCTGCCTATTGTAAAGGAGCATGCAGGTCTTGTTTTGCTTGAAAATGAAATCTGTCATTTTTACAGTCAGGCAAATTATGTAGAAGTAAAAAATGTTGTTACAGGGCAGAGAACCAATTCTAGCGGGCATTCTTTTAGGGTTTCAAATGATTTTTACCTGCATAGCGGAAGCTCTAAATCTGAGTCTGTAAGGGATGATGTGGCGATAGAAACACCTGGTGAGTTTTATATTACAAACAAAAGGATTGTTTTTGCGTCAAGAAAGGGGGCCTTTAATAAAAAAATTTCAGAAGTAACATCTTTAACAATAGATTCTTATGGAATGTGTTTGCAGTTCAATGGTAAGTCGTATGTACTGTCCATGTCTGACCAAAGGATTGCTATCGCAATAATAAGGAAACTGTTATCTATGCTCCGCTGATTTTATTGCAAGTGCCTGAAGACCATGCTATCATTATGTCATGATGATTGCAAGAAAAATTCTAATGGTTGTCTCTGTTGTGTTATTGGGCATTTGCTTTTGTTTTGCTGAACAGGCTTTTCCCTCTTTAGAACCCATAGCTGAATGGAATGAAGATTTTTCTGAGCCTGAAGATATAATAAAAGCGGGGCTTGTTTTTTCTGAATGCAGTATAGAAAGTGAATCCGGCCACGCTTGCCTTGAGCAATACAGGCTGCTTGAAAGAACTGTTACAAGCAAAGATTTTATGTCTTTGCCAGAGAAGGAAAGGGCTGAAAAAATACTGAGCCAGATGTACAGTGATGTTTTAATTCAGTATGAATCAGGACAAACCAGAATAGACACAATGTTTGAGCAGGGAACCTATAACTGTGTTTCCTCAAGCTTACTTTACATGGCCCTGTGTAAGGCCGCAAAAATTAGCGTAAAAGCCCAAAGAACACCGCTTCATCTTTTCTGTACCGTGACGGTGCAAGGTTCCAGAATAGATGTGGAAACAACAAACCCTTTGGGCTTTGAACCTGGAGTAAAAAAGAATGTGAGTAAATCCGGCAATTCTACCCGCTATGCTGTAATACCTAAGGCAAACTATTCAGGCCGTCACGAGGTTTCCGATAAAATGGCTGTAAGCTTAGTGGCACGAAACCTTACATCCTCTTATATGAAAGCTAATAATTTTGAAAGGGCTGTTCCCCTAGCTGTGACCCGCCTGGTATTCTTGCAGGATGAAAAGGATACAGCTAATGATTCAAGACAGGACTTGGACACCGCTTGTACTAATTATGTAGTTTATTTGCAGAAGAAAAACCTTTTTTTTGATGCCCTGTCTTGGGCAGATGCACTTGTAGACAGGTGGGGAAGTTCGGTTTCTTTTCAAAAAACGTATGATAATGCCATTTACAATTGTATTGTGGGCTTTTGCAATGCTGATGATTATGAAAACGCAGAAGAATGTCTTGAAGATAGGAAAAACAGGGTAAGCGCAAAGCAAAAAGATGAGCTGGAAGAGGCTATTTTTCTTCAGAAAACAAATTACAGGGTAAAAGCCATTACTAATTATGACCAAGCTATTGCCTTTCTAAATCAGGAATTGGGGAATCCTGTGGCAAAAAGAAGCCAGAATGTTAGGAAAAAGCTTACAGAGACTATAGAATATACCTGGCTAAAAAAAATAGACTCTATAGCTGCTTCAGGTGATTATATAAAGGCTGCTGCTTGTGCAGATTCGGCATTAGCGGCTTTTGGTGAATCTGCAAAGTTACGAAACGCAAAGAGGCAAAATCTTTATAACCATAGCGTCACTGTCCACAATGCTTTTGCAAAACTTGCTAACGAAAAAAAATATGACGAAGCTCTTGAAGAAGTGGATAAGGGCTTAGAAGTAAACCCTTCCAGTGATATTCTGAAAAAGGACAAAAGGTCTGTAGAAGCAATAATCAAAAAAAAGTCCAGATAATCTTCGGCACCACTGCCATCTGAATACCGTTGCTGCCTTCCGGCTCTGGCGGGGTTTTCCAGCGACAATGTGCAAAGCATCTGGACAAATCGGAAAGAGGGGGATTCGAACCCCCGACAGACTTTCGCCTGTGCACGCCTTCCAAGCGTGGACCTTAAACCACTCGGACATCTTTCCAAAAAAAATACAGGACTTTTTGAATAAAGCCGCTACATTCAATTAAGTCAATCTGTTCAGCCAAAAAAGATGCCTATGTAGTGTAACGGGTATTTGTTTTGCAAGAAAATGGACAGAAACAAATATATTCAAAAACCTGTAAATAAAATTATGAGACTGGGGGAGTTCGAATCCCCAACCTTCGGCTCCGCAGGCCAACACTCTATCCAGTTGAGCTACAGTCTCAGAAATGCAGTAAAACTGCATGTTAGCGGAGATGACAGGGGTTGAACCTGCCCGGCCCGTTAGGAACCGACGGTTTAGCAAACCGTTGTATTACCGCTCTACCACGTCTCCAAAACTGTCTTTTTAGACAAACGGAGCGAGAGGGATTTGAACCCCCGATACCCGTAAGAGTATAACGGTTTTCAAGACCGCCGCGTTCGACCACTCTGCCATCGCTC
>CAJOQA010000270.1 GCA_905236465.1 uncultured Treponema sp. | reverse complement strand
TTTTTTTTCAAAAAAAAGTTTTCCTCTTACTTTTGTGGATTTCTCTCTTAGGTAGAAATGACAAGTGTAGAAGAACCTTTAAGATTACTTTCTTGCCAAACGCATAGAGCCATGGAGGGATTTTTTTAGCCTTGGATTGTAGGGGGCGCGTAGCGCGTAGCAGTATGATAGCCACCGTAGGTGGATATCATACTGCTACCGGCCGTGAGGGTAAGCCCCGAAAAGCCGGAGTTGAACTAAATAAAAACTTTCTTGCCACTTGATTTTCAAAAAAATCATTTTATAATTTATCTTATAATTAGGAGGATATTTTGCTAGAACCCAACCGCTACCATTCAATATCTAGGAGACTTCCTTTATTAATTTCAATCAGTTTTTTAATTTTGATTTCTATTGCAATAAGCATTACTTTTTTTCGTGTTGAAAGGAGAATGATTAACGAGTACAGGAGAATGGCAGACGGGGTTACAAACCTTATGATAGAGGCAGTAGAGCCTGATAAAATGGATTTTTATATTGAAAAAAATTACAGCGCGCCTGAATATATGGCTATAATGAAGTACTTTTATAAGCTAAAAGATAATTATCCTGATATTTTTTATATGTACATTTACCGCCTTTATAAGGATGATGATAACGTGGCTAAGGGCACGATAATTATTGATTTGGAGGATGAGTATACGGACACACCGAACCAGGCGAGCATCGATTGGGTTGGTAGCATATATGATGTGCTTGAGCCTTTTGCTTCTTGCATTGACGATTTGATTTCAAATAAAGAGCCTATTTATAAAGCTACCTTTTCTGAAGATGATGGATATTTACTGTCTTTTGCAAAACCTATTTTTGATAAAAACGGAAATTATGTTGCCAGTGCCTGCGTGGATTTTTCCATGCAGGTTTTGCACTCCCAAACCTTGCGGTTTATTTTTATTTTGGGGTTAACTCTTTTGCTTATTACCCTTGTTATTTTAGCTGTTTCCGTTTGGTGGCTACGGAGGAGCGTAACAAAGCCCCTTCTTTATATTTCAAATACCGTTGCGAATTTTAAGTATGATACAGAAGAAGACAGGAATATAAACCTGGACACAATCAAGAGCTTGGATATTCATTCTAATAATGAAATCGGCATTCTCTACGACGCCCTTTTAGAAGCAGAGAAGGACAGCGTCTTTTATATGACAAGCTTTAAGAAGGCGGAAGATGAAATTCATGTGAAGGATGAAAAAATTGAGAAGCTTGGAACTATGGCCCTGAGGGATTCCATGACGAATGTAGGCAACAAGGCCGCATTCACAAGGGCTGTTTCTGAGATTCGGGACAATGACGTGTACGGGGTTGTCCTTATGGATGCAAATAATTTGAAGATGATTAATGACACGTATGGGCACGAGGCAGGGGACGAATACATTAAGGGGTGCTGTAGCATTTTATGTGATACTTTTAAACATTCGCCCGTTTTTAGGATAGGGGGCGACGAGTTTGCCGTTATTCTGAAGGGACACGACTATAAGAACCGTATTCAGCTTATAAAGGAGATTAAGGACTTTTTGGGCAAAATATGGGTTGAAAAGAAGGATGACCCTATTCACCGTTTTTCTTGCTCAATTGGTATTGCAGATTCAAGTAATTGTAAAAGCACAAGGGAAACTATAAAGACTGCTGACGATAATATGTACTTGGATAAGAAGGCATTTAAAAAGGTAAATGGAAGTTATAGGTGAAAGGTGAAAAGTGAAAGATGGAAGATGAAAAAAAGATACAAGTTCAAGTTGAAAATAGGGAAAGGGCTTTTGAGAAGTGGGTTGAAATTAAATCATTAAAATTCGGTATTTTTGCAAGTCTTGCAGTACGTTTTTTTCATTCTAAGATGTATGGGAAAGCTAAATGGCACTCTTTCTTGCGATGGCAGAAAAGGATTGAAAGGTTAGGCGTTGAAGTTAAGAGACCTTGGCTTTATGGTGGAAAAGTCACGTTTAAAATGCATAATGACAAGAATTTCAGAATATGTAGGTGGGATCAGTATGATATTTGCAATTTTCTTTTATTAAAACTTACGGTTTCAGGTCTTTACTTTGCTACACACGGGGTCTGTTTGCTGAATAAAATCCAAATGCGTGAATGTTGGCAGGCTAGGAAGATGCTGATAGAAGCGATGACTTATGAAGAAAAGTTTTCTTGGCTTTGCGATAAGAAGATTCGTGAACACTTTGGTGTGGATTGGGATTTTAGTGATTCATTAAAAATGTTTAATAAAGAGTATTATCTTGAGGGGAAAGATATAAAAGAATGTGAGGTAGCAAAGGGACCTTTTGAGATTTGTGCTGATCCTGAAAAAGTTGAAAAGTTGCTTATAAAAAGTCTTGGTGAGCCTTTAGAGAAAAATAGGGACTGGAGGGAAAAAGTTCTTTTACTTGCTAAAGAGATTGGTGATTATAATCATGAACTTTCTTATGGGAAGGATAAGGACAATTCTGTTAATTTTGCTTTAGAGAAAAAACTTAAACTTATGAAAGAAGCATTTGTCTACATTTCACAAAAGCAGGATGGGTGGTGGGATTGATTTATTAGAACATAACTGTAAATTGAAGGGTTCCATGGTTATTAAATAGTATGCACAAGGCAATTGTATGTGGAATTTAGGGTGAGTTTTTT
>CAJOQA010000269.1 GCA_905236465.1 uncultured Treponema sp. | reverse complement strand
GTTGTACAGGATGATACTCGTATCATGGCTGCACTTCCTACTATTAAATACATTCTCGAGCAGAACCCACGTTCTCTCGTTCTTATGAGCCACCTTGGCGATCCTAAAAAGGACGTAAAAAAGGCTCAGGAAAAAGCTGAAAAAGCAGGTAAGACCTGGACAGACGCTGATGCAGAAAAGTTCATCAACGGTAAGAACCGCATGAAGCCGGTTGTAGAATATTTCGCTTCAAAACTCGGAAAACCAGTTACATTCCTTCCAGATGCTCTCGGACAGAAGGCTACTATTGATGCTCTTCCAGAAGGAGCTGTTGCAATGCTCGAGAACGTTCGCTTCCACAAGGAAGAGACTTCTAAAGACCCAGCAGAGCGCGATGTAATGGCAAAAGAGCTTGCTACATACGGAGACATCTTCGTAAACGATGCCTTTGGTACTGCCCACCGCGATCAGGCTTCAACAGCAACAATCGCAAAGTTCATGAGTGAAAAACCAGTCGGCGGCTTCCTTATGGAAAAAGAGGTTGCTAATATTGAGCCAATGGTAACAAATCCTCCAAAACCACAGGTTGCAATCATCGGAGGAGCAAAGGTTTCTTCAAAGATTGCAGTTCTTGAAAGCCTTATGAAGAATGCTTCCGCTTTGGTAATAGGCGGTGGTATGGCATACACATTCTTAAAGGCACAGGGCCATAAGGTAGGAAAATCCCTGGTTGAGGATGACTTTATTGACACAGCAAAGAAACTTTTAGCTGATGCAGATGCAAAGGGTGTAAAGATTATTCTTCCTGTAGACCATGTTGGTGCTGCAGAATTCTCAGCGGATGCTGCTCCTTCAGCTGTTGATGGAGTTGACATTCCAGACAACTTGATGGCAATGGATGTAGGTCCTAAGACTGTAGAAGAGTATAAGAAAGTTCTTTCTACAGCTAAATCTATTGTATGGAACGGTCCGGTTGGTGTATTTGAGTTCGATGCCTTTGCAAAGGGAACAGAAGCTGTTGCAAAGCTTGTTGCAGAAGCTACAGGTCGCGGTGCAATGACTGTTGTTGGTGGCGGAGACTCCGTTGCTGCTGTAAACAAGTTCCACTTAGCAGACAAGATGACCCATGTTTCTACAGGTGGCGGTGCTTCCCTCGAATTCCTTGAAGGAAAAACACTCCCTGGCATTGCAATTCTTGCACAGAAATAGGTTACGTTTGCCCCTAAAAAGTAATTTTCTACTTTTTAGGGGTCTATTAAAGTAAAAAGTTTGTTTTTCCGATAAATTCAGATAAAAAATTCATTAAAAATAAAATAAATGTTGAAGGATTTAAAAAATCCATATATAATATAAGATATGATAGAACATAATATGATTCTTTCCGCATCAGGTTGGCGAAAAGTTTTTGCCGAAAGTGGTGACGGTGAGGATGCAGATAAAAAAATTGGTACTAACAACAGATCCCTGTGTGCCCTCATAGCAGAAACATTTGCAGAATATTTACACAATGATAGGGGTATTGAATATCCTAGGATTGCAGTTGGAATGGATACTAGGCCAACTAGCAAGGAAATTGCAGATGTTATTGTTAGGGTATTAATCCAAAAAGACATATATGTTGTTTTTACGGCTGTCACGGCCGCCCCAGAAATAATGGCTTATGCACGATCCCTTGACGGTTTTTTATATATTTCTGCAAGCCATAACCCCATAGGTTACAATGGAATTAAGTTTGGTTTAAATAACGGTGGAGTTTTAAAAGCAGCCGAAACATATAAGTTGATTCAAGCCTTTGTTCAAAAGTGTGCTGCAGATGATGCAGAAGTTCATGCCCAAGGTATGATCAACAGCGCGCAAGAAAGTATTGTAAAACAGGTTTACGCAAATTCCCCTGTATATAAACTTAAATCATTAGAGGCATATACCCGTTTTATCAGACAAGTTATAACTAATGTTAAAAATCAAGACAATCAGGTTAAAGTTTTCAATATTATTAAAGAAGGCTTAAAACAGACCCCTATTTCTTTAGTGTGCGACATGAACGGCTCTGCAAGAACCCTTTCTATAGATAACAAATTTTTTACTGATTGCGGTCTTGAATTCCTACCCTTTAATGATCAGGCAGGGCAAATTGTCCATGCCATAATTCCTGAACCTGAAAATCTTGTTCACTGCCAGGACGTAATACAGGACTTGCATGCAGACGGTAATGCAAATACGTTAATAGGCTATATGCCGGACTGCGATGGAGACAGGGGAAATATTGTCTATTGGGACGAAGATTCAAATTTGGCAAAGGCCATTCCAGCCCAAGAAGTTTTTGCTCTTAGCGTGGTAGCAGAAAATGCCTTTGACTGCTGGCTTTCTGAAAATGTTGATAAACAGGGGCTTTTGTGGAAGGCTCAAGCTTCTTATGGGAAAAGGGCTGTTGTTGTAAATGGACCTACTTCCATGAGGATTGACAAAATATGTAGCTACTTTGGAACTGAAATTTTCAGAGCGGAAGTGGGAGAGGCAAATGTCGTTAACTTAGCCCGCAAAAAAAGAGATGAAGGCTACACCGTAAGGATTCTTGGAGAAGGAAGCAATGGTGGAAATATAACCTACCCCTCTTCTGTTAGGGATCCGGTAGCAACTATCTTTGCAATCATAAAACTTTTGACCATAAGGGACTGCCGCAGAAAAGACGGAACCTTTAGCAAGGGGCTTTTTCACATCTGGTGCGAAAAATCAGGACAGGGGTATCTGTATAAAAACGATTTTACCCTATCGGATATAATGGCAACCTTACCAAAATACACTACAACAGGGGTAAGTGAGGAAAGGGCACTTCTTCAAGTAAAGACCCAAGACAAGGGTATTTTTAAGGCCCGATTCCAAAGGGTCTTCAATGAAGAGTGGAACCGTCATAAAAATGAGTTGAACGGAATTTATGGTTTTGCAACTTTTAAGGCTGACACAACAAATGGAACCCATGAAAATAAAGACATAAGCTATTGGAATAATGCTAATGGCGGACTGAAAATCCGTTTTCAAAAAGAAGATGGAAAAGATGCGGCCTTTATTTGGATGCGGCCTAGTGGAACAGAGCCGGTTTTCCGCATCATGTGCGATGTTGCCGGCACCGATGAAGCTGCAGAAAGGTCCCTTTTACGATGGGAAACAACAATGATAAAAAAGGCTGATTTAATGGGCCTGAATGATTAGAGAGGAAGTATATTTATGGAAAAGAACGAAATTCTTGAAAAAGCAAAAGCTTACATTTCAGAAGAAAAGGATGAAGCATTTCGCAAAGAAGTAGAAGATCTTGTTGCAAAAATTGACAATGAAGAAGCCCTAAAAGAACTTGAGGACCGCTTTTATCAAAGTCTAGAATTTGGAACTGGTGGCTTGCGTGGTGTTATGGGTGGCGGAACTAACAGGATGAATACCCTGAACATTTCAAAAGCAACACAGGGCTTGGCAAATTACCTTATAAAAGCATTTCCACAAGAAGCTAAAGAAGGAAAGCTTTCTGCTTGTATTGCCTACGACAGCCGCCACAACCACGACAAGTTTAGCGATATTACCGCCCGTGTTTTTGCGGCAAACGGAATAAAGGCTTACCTCTTTACCGGACTCCGCCCTACCCCAGAGCTTTCATTTGCAATCAGGACATTGGGTTGCAAAACCGGTGTTGTAGTTACAGCTAGCCACAACCCGCCACAGTACAACGGTTACAAGGCATATTGGGAAGATGGTGCACAGGTTGTTGAGCCTCACGATACAGGCATTATTGACCAGGTAAATGCGGTAAAAGAAGTAAAACTTATAGACAGGGAAGAAGGGATAAAGTCAGGAAAAATTGTCCTTATTGACAAGGAGATCGATGACAAATTCCAGTCAATGATAAAGAATAATCTGTATAGGCCTCAGCTGATAAAGGAAAAGGCCTCTAGCGTAAAAGTAGTTTACACACCGCTTCACGGAACAGGTGCAATGCATGTTGAGAAGGTTCTTGGAGACTTAGGACTAAAGGTTATAACAGTTCCAGAACAAAGAGAAGGAAACGGAGATTTCCCAACAGTAGAGAAGCCAAATCCTGAAGAAGCACCAGCACTGAAGATGGCTGTTGAACTTGCTAAGAAAGAAAAAGCCGATGTAGTAATGGCTACAGACCCTGATGCAGATAGGTTCGGTACAGCATTCCCAGACAAGGACGGGAACTATGTTCTTGTCACAGGAAACCAGATGGGTGCCCTGCTTGCAGACTATGTACTTCTTAGCAAAAAAGAGTTCAACAAGATGCCAGAGAACCCTGTGCTCATCCGCTCCATTGTTACTAGCCCCTTTGTTGATGCAGTGGCAGCTTACCACAATGTAAAGGTAAAGGAATGTCTTACGGGCTTTAAGTGGATAGCCTACGATGAAGGTCAGATGGAAAAGTCTGGAAAAGAGCACTATGCCTTTGGTCTTGAAGAAAGCTATGGTTATTTGGTTGAAACAGAAGTCCGCGATAAGGATGGTGTAAGTGCCGCGGCCATGTGCGCAGAGATGACCCTTTATTGGGCAAGTCAGGGGAAGAGCCTTCTTGACCACCTTAACGATTTGTATAAGGAGCTTGGCTACTTCCAGGATGGAGCTATAAGCAAGTACTTCCCAGGAATTACTGGTCCTGGAATTATGAAGGGAATAATGACAAAACTTCGCACAGAAGGTCTTAAGACCTTAGCCGGTAAACGGGTTGTAAAAATCCGTGATATACAGCAGTCTGTGGAATTTGACCCGGCAGATGTTTCTAAAAAGACTGCCTTGGCATTCCCAAAGAGCAATGTTTTGCAATTCTTCTTGGAAGATGGAACTATTGTTAGTGCTAGACCTTCTGGAACTGAACCCAAAATTAAATTCTACATCAACTGCAAGGTTCCTGTTGCAGCAAAAACAGATCAGGCTCTTGAACAAGCAAAACTTGCAGCAGAAGATTCCATTAAAAAGATTTCAGACGAAATTAATGAAGTCCTGAATGCAGCAAAATAATTGTACAGCAGAAAGCCCTGATAGTGAAAAAAATCAGGTCTTTCTGAAAACTAAAGCAAAAATTTTTAAGGACAACAGACGCCTTGCCTCTCTTTTTTATAGTGGCAGGCTTTTTGTTGCTTTTGATACTGAAACTACAGGTCTTAGCCCAAGAAATGATTACTTAATAGAAGTTGGGGCCGTCAAATTTGACTGTTGGGATCAAGGTTTCCAGTATTTTTCTTCCCTAATAAAGCCTCCTATACCAATCTCTAGCAGGATAACGGAAATTACAGGCATAGACGATGCAATGTTGGCAGGGGAAAAAACGACTTCCTCTGTCTTGCCAGAGTTTTTAAAGTTTATAGGGGGAAGTCAAACTGTGCTGTTAGGGCACAATCTTCCATTTGATTTTTATTTTGTAAACAATGAACTTTCGAGGTTGGGAATTGCCCCTCTAAATAATATCTGTATAGATACCTTGCCCCTTTCCCGTTGGGCCTACCCTGCATTCAACAAAAAAGCAGAAGGGGGCTATAAATTGCAAAGTCTTGCAAAGTCTTTTAACATAGAAGTAAAGGCTGCCCATAGAGCTTGGGATGATGCCAGGGTCTGTATGGAAGTTTTTAAAAAAATCTTAAATGATACAAGTTCCCTGCAAAAGGGACTGAATTCTAGAAAAAAAGAGCAACTGGAACTTTTTTAGTGCGGAATATTATATGAAAGGTTTGATTTTAAACGGTAGTAAAAATGTTTTTGAAGTAGAATGTGAAGACGGATATATCAGGGACTGTTCTATAAAGGGGAAAATTTTAAAGTCGGATTCAGACTATTACAATCCCTTAGCACCAGGCGATATAGTAGACCTTGACGATAACACAATAGAAGAAGAAAAGGGGCAAATCCTTAGCGTAGAAGCTAGAAAAAATGAATTTGTAAGGTGGAATATAAAAAAAAGATTGCCACAGCTTATGGCAGCAAATCTTGATTACCTGCTTATCGTAACAACACCAGATCAACCTCCTTTTCGCCCCCGCTTTATAGACAGGGCTTTAGCTCAAGCTGAAAATCAGAATATAACCCCGATAATTGTTTGCAACAAATATGATTTACCTGCTGCAAAAAGTGAAGATTTTTTAAATCGTCTTAAAACATGGGAAGATATCGGCTACAAGGTTCTTGCCCTAAGTGCCAAAACCGGAGAAGGCATGGTTGAGCTTGCAAATCTTTTGGAAAACCATTTAACAGCTCTTGTCGGGCAAAGTGGGGTTGGAAAATCTTCTATTATAAATGTTTTAGACAATGACGTTGTATTAAAAACTGGCAGCCTAAGCCAAAAGTACGGCAGGGGAACCCACACGACAACAAAAGGTTCCTTGATGCACATTCAAATTGATGAGGCTTTAGTGGGAGGTCTGCAAGGAACTTGTGCGGACATAATAGATACACCAGGTGTCCGCCGCTTTTTACTCCACAATGTGTTACCAACGAACCTGCACCTGTACTTCAGAGAGTTTAAGCCTTTTTTAGGAAAGTGTAAATTTGGAATGAGTTGCTCGCATGAAAAAGAAAGCGGTTGCGCTATAAAAGAAGCGGTTGAAACAGGTGCAATCAGCAAGATACGTTATGATTCATTCCTTAGGATTAGGGAAGAACTTATTTCTGGTAGCTTTGAAGACTAATGCCCTATTGCTACTAAAAAAGAAATTTGTATAATTATACATATCATGTCAGAAAATTTTATAACTATTCAAAATTGTAGGATACAAGATAGAAGTAGGGTTTATATTAAAAACCTGTCTTGGACTTTTAAAAGCGGGGAAACTTGGCTTGTAACAGGTCCCAACGGGGGTGGCAAGGCTGATTTTATAAAAGCCCTATCTGGTGCCTATGAAATTACCCCTAACAATCCTTCTATAGAAGAAGAAAAAGAAGGGAAAATTCCCCCCCTGTATTCAAATGTTTTTAACAACAACGTTGCACTGGTTTCTCTAGAAGCAGCCGCGGCCCTTATTGAGGAAGAAAGGCAAAGGGATGAAAGTGAAATTTTAGGAAGGGAAGATATTGGGAGAACTGGTAGGCAGTATATATGTGAAGTGCTTGGCGGTTCAAGCAGGAAGAATGCCCCCCTGCCCCCAATTGCAGCTAGGCTGGAAAGTCTGCCACAGGTAAAGCTATGTGGCATTCAGAATGTTCTTGACAGGGGACTGCGCTACATGTCAACTGGAGAAATAAGAAGAACATTACTTTGCAGGGCCCTTCTTTCAAACTGTAAGCTCCTTATTTTAAGCGATCCCTTTGCAGGGCTTGATGTAGAATCAAGGGGGATTTTACTTGACTTTTTCAGTACCATTGTCAGCAGGCAGGAAAAAGTGCTTTCAGATTCTCCTTTTCCTTCTATTATATTAAGCATGGAACGCTATCATGAAATCCCTTCATCAATTAACAGGGTACTTGAATTTTCTCATGGGAAAATTTCTTTTGTAGGAAAGCGGGATGAGTATGAAAAAAATCTTAAAGAAAGACAAAAGGAAAAAGAAGCCCTTAGAAGCAAGCAAAAGGAAGAATTTCTTGTGGCCCTTGAGAAAATACGGCTTTCAAGCGATGCCTTGACAAATGACATAAACTCTAGCCCTGTTCCGGATAGCCTTATAAAGTTTGAGAATGTGAATGTTGGTTGGGGAGACCACAAGGTACTTGTCAATTTAAATTGGGAAGTAAAAAAGGGCAAACATTGGCTGATACGAGGTCCGAACGGGTCAGGGAAAACAACAATACTAGAGCTTATCACAGGTGATAACATGCAGGTTTTCCGCGAAAACATAAGCCTTTTTGGAAAAAGACGTGGTAGTGGGGAAACTATTTGGGACATAAAAAGGCAGCTGGGAATCGTAAGCTACAGGCTGCATGTAGAATACCGGATGGTTGGCGGAACTGACTTAGAAAATGTGATAATAAGCGGTTTTCACGACAGCATAGGCCTTTACGAGCAGCCTTCTGATTTTGAAATTGCAAGCGCAGACCAGTGGCTTAATCTTGCAGGATTTAAAGGACGGGAACATGAAGCCTTTAGTTCCTTAAGCTACGGGGAACAAAGGGCGATTCTTATTATCAGGGCGGCTGTAAAGCAGCCTCGGGTACTTATATTAGACGAACCCTGTCATGGTCTTGACGAAAACTATAGGGAAAAAATCTTGGATTTGCTAGAGAAAGTCGCTAGTACGGGGACAACGACATTGCTACACGTGACCCACGATCCATCTGAAGTTCTTGAATGTGAAAAAAACATCCTCAACTTACAGCCTGGGCAAGATCCCATGTACAGTATAGAGGAGCTATAAGGAATTATTGAAAACTTAGCTTACATGTGCTATAATTCCAAACATGAGTACACACATTAACGCTCCGGATGGAGCAATTGCGGAATCAGTCTTGCTTCCAGGAGACCCCCTGAGGGCAAAGTTTATTGCAGAAACTTTTTTAGAAAATCCCGTATGCTACAACCAAGTACGGGGAATGTACGGGTATACAGGAACATACAAGGGCAAAAAGGTTTCTGTTCAGGGCACAGGTATGGGGCAACCTTCCCTTTCAATCTACGTCACAGAACTTTTTAAGTTCTATAATGTACAAAAGGCTGTAAGGGTTGGAACTTGTGGGGCTATACAAAAAGATATAGCCCTGCGTGATGTTCTCCTAGCAAATGCAGCTTGTTCTGACAGCGGCCTTAATACGATGCGCTTTAACGGCTTACATTTTGCACCTGTTGCTGATTTTAGCCTTCTAAAAGAGGCCGATAGCCAGGCGGAAAAATTGGGCTTAAACAGAAAAGTTGGGCTTTGTGTTTCAAGCGACATGTTCTACGATGACAAGGCTAACTGGAAACTTTGGGCTGAGTATGGGGCTTTAGGCGTAGAGATGGAAGCAGCTGAACTTTACACGCTTGCGGCTAAGTTTAAGCGAAAGGCTCTTGCAATTCTTACAGTAAGTGACCACATAGTCTTAGGTGGCGAAACAAGTGCTGAAGAAAGGCAGACCTCCTTTACTAACATGATAAAACTTGCCCTAGAAACAGTTACATCTCCTGCAGTATGAGTTTCGTAAAAAAAAGGGGGCGGTGTCGCCTCCTTTTGTGCCTGACTATTTTTTTTCTCTTACCACAATCTTTTCTTTGCGCAGAAGAAGTTGGAAAAACAAAGATAAAGTTATCGTATACATTTTACTTGGACTCTATAGAAGATGATTGCCAGGGTAGCAAAAATTCCTTTGTTTGGTCGCTTACTAGCTTGGAAAAATCAAATAAAGTAAAGGACAAGTTTGATGCAGTAACAGGAGCCTCTACAAAAAACTCTAGCAGGGACTTCGCGCAAGCCTGCCGAAACAGCGCAAAAAAAAGAATTGTTCCTGCTGGCCTTTATTCACTGATGTTGTACGCAGTAAGCAAGCCCAGCCTTGCTAAAAAAGATTTATTTACTCTTAAAGAATCTGGCAAAAAGCTAACCATCTCCTTTACCCACAGGAAGCGGAGCTTTATGATAGAAAGCAATGATAAGGGGATAATAGACTTAAGCTCAAGTTTTAAAATCTTAGAAAAAACGGAGAGTGAAGATTCACAAGATTTAGAAGAAGCTGTCTATATGCAGGACACTGCAGAAGCTGCTTGTGAGGAAATCTATACAGGTAAACTTAAAGCATCCTTTAATAACAAGACAGGGCTTTTAAAAATAAAAGGGACGCTTACGCTGACAAAGGTTGAAAAGGAAAAGGCAGAAGAAGAAAGTCAGGAAAAGGATACTGAAAATCCTCTTAATCCTCCGCCTGATTCTAAGGAGGAAAAGGGGGAATGAATATATACATAGACGAATCTGGTTCCATAAACAATAAGCTAAAGGGAAGCTCTTTTGTAATAGCCCTAGTTAGGGTAACAGATATGGCCTTGCTTGGTAAAATTTACAAACGGTTTGTTTCGCAAAATTTAAAAAAACTTAAAGAAATAGATGCAAGCAGGGGCGGAAAAATGTTTAAGCTGGGCAAGTTTCAGGAATTAAAGGGGGCTGCTTTTAATCCGGCTATGAAAAAAACTTTCATCCATTTTTTTACAGGGCATCCCTGCGTGGAAGTTTTTTACATAAGGTTAGATAACGACAAGTTAGATGATGTCTTTTGTGCCCACTCTTCTATTTCTTTCAATTATACGATAAAAACGGCTCTTGAGCATTTTATAAAAGAGGGGCTGCTTCCAGATGAAGATTGCAGGCTAGAAGCAGATGAGCGGAATGAAAAAATAACGGCCAGATCTTTTCTTGAAAATTACTTAAATGCTGAATTACACCTTACTGGCTTATGCAAGGGAACCTACATGGTAAAGTATAGGGATTCTGCAAAAAGTAAATTTGTTCAGGTCGCGGATGTTTTTGCAAACCTTTATTTTTCCCAACTTATGACAGGGGGATACACTAAAGAGTTTAATCTTATGCAAAGAAAAGGTATTATAAAAGCGATTTACCCCTACCCCTTCAAATAAAATTTGACAAAGACCTTTGTAAGTGCTATAATAAAGATGAAATCAAGTTGGTATTTTTTGATTTCTTCTCTTTTTGTAAGTCCTGAAAAAGTGCCGTTTTCTAGGTAAGCGTCATTTGTTGGCGTCGCTTTTCAGGCTTTTTTATTTCCTTTTTCAAGCTCACCTTTTACTATTCTCCCCTGATTTTTATAAAAATTCAGTACAAAAATACTAAAAATCAAATAAATTTGTTGCAAATCAGATTTTTTAGTGTTAAAATTCAGGGAGAGAAGAAAATAAAAAAGAGGAATTAAAATGAAACCTACATTATTAGTTTTGGCTGCTGGAATGGGGAGTAGATATGGGGGAGTTAAGCAAATTGATGCAGTAGGACAAAACAATGAATGTCTCCTTGATTTTGCAACTTACGATGCAAAAAAAGCTGGATTTGGGAAAGTAATTTACATAATACGAAAAGATATAGAAAAAGATTTTAGGGAAAGACTCTTTGATAGGGTTGCCGCTAATTTTGATGCAGATTATGTTTTTCAAACACCAGATGCCCTTCTTTCTGAAGAAGAAAATAAAAAAGCTGTTTCAAGGACAAAACCATGGGGAACAATCCATGCAGTTCTTTGTGCTCAAAAGAAAATAGAGGCCCCCTTTGCAGTAATAAATAGCGACGACTATTACGGAAGAGACGCCTTTAACACTTTGGGTTCCTATTTAAGTTCTATTGACGCCTATTCCAGGGAACATGCCATGGTGGGCTACGTTTTAGGCAATACTATGAGCAAAAGCGGAAGTGTAAGCCGTGGTGTATGTACTGTAAAAGACGGCTATCTTGAATCTATTACAGAAAACACAAAAATCAGTTATAGGGGCCAAGATATCATAAGCGAACTTGACGGCAAAGAAATTGCACTTACCGGTAAAGAATGGGTAAGCATGAATCTTTTTGCCTTTAGCCTAAAAGCCTTTGAAGAGTTCAACAAATATTGGGAAAACTTTAAGAAAACATCCCTGGATCAGGCAAAAGCAGAGGCCCTCTTGCCTGTTGCGGCAAGTGACATCGTAAGGCATGGGGAAGGCTCAATCAAGTTCTTTACTTCAACTGAAAAATGGTTTGGAATGACGTACCCAGAAGATCGTCAGATTGTTAAAGAAGAGATAGCAAAAAAAATACAGGAAGGCTACTATCCTAAAGTCCTGTGGGAGAATTAAATGCTAAAACTACAAGGTCTAAGGTCAGACAAAATATGGGGATTTGAGAATTGGATCGCATCAACTCATGCTAACGGCTGCCAAGAGGAATTTAAGACTTTTACTGGCGGGGACTACCCCCTTTTAGTAAAAATAATTCAAGCAGACGATTGGCTTAGCGTTCAAATCCATCCTGATGATGAGAAGGCTGCCCTTTATGAAAATACTAGCGGAAAAACTGAATGTTGGTATGTGCTTTCAGCAGAGGAAAACGCGCAGCTTGTTTACGGTTTAAATGGGATATACACGGCAAGTGAGCTACGAAAGGCAATAGCAGCAAATACAATTGAAGACTGCCTGCGGTATGTGGATGTCCATCAAGGTGACTTTATATTTATTCCTGCAGGAACAGTTCACGCTATAGGCAAGGGGCTAAAACTTCTAGAAGTGCAGCAGTCCTGTGATGTTACCTATAGATTTTTTGACTGGGGAAGAGGCAGGGAATGTCATGTGGAAAGGGCCATATCCTGCATAAAGAATGATTCAGTCCGCAATGTCGGGCCCTTCCCGGGAGTATTTTCCTGTCAGTATTTTACGCTGGAAGAAATTTTTGTTGAGGAAAATTATAGTTTTATTCAGGAAAAATCATTAGGCAAGGCAATTCCCTATGATTATGGCCTGCTTTTTGTTATTGATGGTGAAGGTACAATCAATGGAGAGAAAGCTAATCAGGAAGAAATATATGCAGTTGCACCAGGAGAAGAAATAACTATGACTGGAGACTTACATTTAATGAAGATTAGCCCCATGATTAGCAAGAAAAAGCGCATTGCAATGCTTGCTGCCTTACAAAAATAAATGGTTAGCTAAATTATCATGTCATTTTTTCCGATAACTTTTACTAAGTATGTAAAGGGGGAAAAATGGCTGATATACTTCAAGAACTTTTAAAGCGTAGGTCATGTCGGAAATACCAAGCTGAACTCATAAAAGATGAGGAGCTTGATAAAATAATAAAGGCTGGACAGTTTGCCGCAAGCGGGATGGGCAAACAAAGTGCCATAATTATTGCGGTTACAAATAAGGCTGTGAGAGATAAAATTTCTGCTATGAATGCTAAGATCATGGGGCCTGCTTTTACAGGAGATCCCTTTTACGGAGCCCCCGAAATTCTGATTGTTCTAGCAGATAAAACAATCCCAACTTACCTATATGACGGTAGCCTTGTTTTGGGAAACATGATGGCAGAAGCATCAAGTTTAGGCGTAGGCTCATGTTGGATTCATAGGGCAAAAGAAGAATTTTTAGCAGAGGAAGGCAAGGAACTTCTTACAGCTTGGGGGATTGACGCAGACCGTTACGAAGGTATCGGGCATCTTGCTATAGGTTACCCTCAGGAGGCAGAGCTTAAAAAACTTGCAGCCCCCCGAAAGCAACCTTTTATTTACTTTATCAAGTAAGCGTTTACTCCGTCACCGCTTTGACAGGCAAAGAAGCCGGCCCCATAACCAATTTTGGCGGTATAGGCTTCTTGCACGCTGTTTATAAACTTTTCTATGTTATCTTTATGAACTAGTGCTATAGCACAACCACCAAAGCCAGCGCCTGTCATGCGGGCACCTAGGCAGCCTTCTTGTTTTTGGGCAGTTTCAGCTAAAGTATCTAGCTCAATTCCTGTAACCTCATAGTCATTTTTAAGAGACTCGTGGCTTTTGTTAAGTAGGATTCCAAGTTCTGCAAGATTTCCCTTGTTCAGGGCAGAGACAGCATCCTTTACTCGCTGATTTTCATAAACACAGTGCGTAGCCCTTTTCTGCAAGATTGCATCTGGTATAAAATGCTTTGAAGACTCCCATTGTTCAGGGCTAAGGGCGCAAAGTGAACTTATCTTTACACCTGAATCCTGTAAGATTTTTAAAGCTTGCTCGCACTCTGACCTTCTTTCATTATACTTACTATCTGCAAGGCGACGTTGTTTATTTGTATTCATAACAACAAAACGGTAGTCGCCTAGGTTAAGGGGGGCATACTCATACTCAAGGGTATCGCAATTCAACTTTATTGCAAAATCCTTCTTTCCCATTGCAATTATGAACTGATCCATGATACCGCAGTTTACGCCCATAAAGTTGTGCTCGCTCATCTGACCAAGCTTTGCAATCTCAACCCTGTCAATGGCAAAAGAGTAAAGTTCACTGACAGCCCAAGCAAATCCGCACTCCAGGGCAGAAGAAGAAGAAATTCCCCCTCCTGCAGGAACATTTGATGCCATAAGAACTTCAAAACCTACATCAAAGTGGCAGCCCTTAGCCTTCATTTGCGAAAGAATGCCGTTCAGGTAGTTTGCATAATCATTTTTTTTGTCAAAGGCAAAATTGTCATTTATGTCAAATTCAAAGGTCCCAGGGAAGTGGATATCGTTATAGACAATCTTACTGTCATTTCTTTTGCGGATTGCAACATAAAGGTAGCGGTTTATTGCTGCGGGAAAAACAAAACCACCATTATAATCTATGTGTTCGCCGATTATATTGATGCGAGCAGGAGAAGAAAAGATGCGGACATCCTTTTCATTTCCACCATAAAGTTCCACAAACTTTTTAGGCAGTTCATTTGGGTCATAAGTATTAGCTGTAAGTGAATTCATAAAAGTTCCTCTTGTGTCTCCATTATCAACACGTGTTTATTTATTATATTTTATACCAAGTGTGGCAAAATAGCAAATGTTTTATTTGATTTTTTTTCTTCTATCTGTTACTATAGACAAACTGAAGAAAAGAGGTTTTTTATGTATATTACATGTCTTGATTTAGAAGGTGTTTTGGTTCCTGAAATTTGGATTGCCTTTTCAAAAGCCTCCGGTATTCCGGAACTAAAAAAAACAACCCGTGATGAGCCGGACTACAACAAGCTCATGAACTGGCGGCTGGGAATCCTAAAAGAACACAAGTTGGGATTAAAAGAAATACAAGAAACCATCGCAACAATCGACCCCATGCCAGGGGCAAAAGAATTCCTTGATGAGCTTAGGTCTATAAGCCAGGTAATAATAATTAGCGATACATTTACCCAATTTGCCTCCCCACTGATGAAAAAGTTAGGTTGGCCAACTATTTTCTGCAATTCGCTTGAAGTAGCCCCTTCAGGAGAAATAACAGGATTTAAGATGAGAATTGAAAACTCAAAATACACAACGGTGAAGGCCTTGCAGTCAATCGGTTATGATACAATTGCTTCAGGTGACAGCTATAATGACTTAGGAATGATAAAGGCAAGCAAAGCTGGTTTTCTTTTTAAGTCAACGGACAAAATCAAAGCTGACAATCCAAGCATACCGGCCTATGAAACATACGATGAACTGCTTTCTGCAATAAAAGCAGCAATGGTTTAAGTCTAAAGAAGGAGGAATCTATAGGCAGCATAGATTCCTCTGCAAGCTAGGACAGTTAGCTGTGGTCAAAGTAAGACCTGAGGATTATTCCCTGATTATAGTTACCAAATCCCTTTCCGAATATATTCATTCCGCCTACATGCTCTGAATTTTCCTTAACCCCTACCCTAACACGGATTGAATGGTGTTCGCTCATGTGCAAATCAGATAGTTTTACATCAGAAATCTTTTCGCCATCTATAAAACTGCCTTCTTCTGATACAGAAAAATGCTTTAGTAAACCGTATTGAGACCCTTCAAGTTTCCACCAAAGAGGCGTGTATTTTCCCCTCTTATCCCCAAAGTCACCAGGACAAGTCCAAGTACCAATTTCAGTTTTGTTTATCCACACTGTAATATCAGAAGGCCAGTTTGAATTGGTTCCTGGAGTTTCACTAGAAAGTTCCATGCTAACTTCAAGTTTGTTTACCTTCTTACTATCTTTAAGGTAATTGTTGGGAAACTTGTATTCAAATGTACCAGAACCACACCAAAGAAGTCCTGCTTTCATTCTGTCAGGATTTAAGAAAGAATCAGGAATATCCAAAAGACCAATTATCTTTTCAGATGAACAAAGTCCGCAAGGAGCAGTAACCTGGCAATCCGTAAAAAGACCGATTGGCATTTCTATATCAACATAATCTGAACTTTCGTCTTTTTTTTCAGGGAATTGAACAAGCAGCTCCCTAAAAGAAGGATGGCAGAGCTTTTGGTTGCCTTTTTTTGCTTTTACTGATTCTGTTATGATAAGGCCCGCATCTTCAAGTATTGAGATATGGGTTGCGACTGTAGACTGGGGCAGTTTCAAAGTATCTGAAATTTCATTGATATTCAAAGTCTTTTGCCTAAGCAACGAGAGCATTTGTATACGGGGTTCAGAGGCAAGGGCCTTGAGTTTTGCGATATCATCAAGAGGATTGATGATTAGTGTTGTTTCTACTTCTTCCATAGATAGTACCACCTTTTATATTATGTGTTCCATTATAACGGTATTTTTCGATATTGTCGAGAAAAATATTTCAAATAAAGGCATTTTTTTTAATATTCTTAAAAATTACACTCTAAAATTTTTGATATAAAACGAAAATTCTTGTTGCAAAGTGGAAACAATCATGGTAAAATAGAGAATATAGTAGGGAAATTTGGCAAAAATCAACTAAATACGTAATAAAGGAGTTTTTTCATGAAAGAAACTATTGTAATTGATACAAAACACAAGATGGGGACCATTAGCCCTGATATTTACGGGCATTTTTCAGAGCACCTCGGTCGCTGTATATACGGAGGCTTTTGGGTAGGCAAAGATTCCCCCATTCCTAATATCAATGGATACAACAAGGCTGTAGTTCAAGCTTTTAAAGACTTAGATATTCCAAACCTCCGCTGGCCGGGCGGCTGCTTTGCAGATGAATACCACTGGAAAGATGGTATTGGTCCAAAGGAAAACCGCAAGCGGATAATCAACACAAACTGGGGCGGTGTAGTTGAAGACAACTCTTTTGGAACCCATGAATTCTTTGGCCTTTGCGATGAATTAGGCTGTAACCCCTACGTATGCGGCAATGTGGGTTCGGGGTCTGTGCAGGAAATGGACGAATGGGTTGAATACAT